>JACQZI010000039.1 GCA_016207825.1 Planctomycetota bacterium
GAAGCCAGCCTGAGAAATGGTTATTTCCCTGGTCATACCAATCCTCTGCCGAACCGCTGGCGTTATTGGTAACCAATGCCATGGAAGGCGGAAGATTTCCCGCGGCAAGCTCCCAGCGATAACCCGAACCGGCTGACCAATTGCCATATTCTCCGTCCACCACGGTGGATTGAACCAATGTCCCATCGGCGGCGTTAACAACGGTTAAGTATGGCGCATAGATATAAGCTCCGGGTAATTGGTTCGCGGTGCTGATAGAAATGGTCGGCGCGATATAGATTGATAAAGCCTTAGTTGCGGTTTGGCTGTCGTTAGAAGTTACCTGGACGGTAAAGTTCGATGCGCCGGAAGCCGTGGGCGTCCCGGCAATTAATCCGGTAGAAGAATTCAAGGATAATCCGGCAGGCAGGCTTCCGTTTGTAATTGACCAGCTGTAAGGCGTAGTGCCGCCGGTGGCAACTACTGTTGCGCTATAGGCATAATTTATATCGTTTGGCGGTAAAGAAGCGGTGGTAATATTCAACTGGTTGGTGCCGACGGTAATAGCAAACTGTTTGCTTACATTTGCCCCGCCGAAACAGTGGGCGGTCAAGGTGAAAGTGACAACTCCGGTCTGGGTGGGCGAGCCTACTATTTTTATCTGGCCGGGCAAACGCGCGGTATAATAATTATAGCCCTGGTCATACCATTCAAAATCACCTGTGCCGTTCGGGTTGGTGGTTTGGAGATTCATCCCGGCAGGCAAAGCACCGGCGGAGATTGTCCAGTAATAACCTGAGCCCGCGGGCCAATCGCCGTATTCGCCGTCAACTACCGTGGCGTTAAACACTGTGCCGTCTGCGGCGTTAACTTGTGTATTATATGCAGTATTAAGCAAGGCATCAGGCAAGGGGGAATTTGTGGTGATGGTTGGGTCTGCAAAGGCGAGATTTACGGTGGCTATACATATTAATAAGGCGATGCCGAAAGCTCCTATGTTAACGGCGCGGTTGTTTTTCTGCATAACAATCCTCCTTATTTATTGTTTGATACTATAACTTTTATTAATCTCTTTGTCAAGGGCAAATTTATTTATTATCAATATTTCTTTTCAGCGACACAGTAATACTCTTTTCTAAATCGTTTAGATGAATGGGTTTTTCCAGGTAATCTGAAATCCCGTATTTCTTTAATGACTCGAACGTTTCCGAATCAGGCAGTCCGGTCATAACCAAAACTTGCAGGTTGGGCTTTAATTCCTTAGATAATTTAATTAATTCTATTCCGCTTATTTCCCGCCCATTAGGGCGAGGCTCGCCAACGGCGGCCGTCATGTTTAAATCTGCCAGCATCAAGTTAACCTGATTAGTTTTGAGGTATTCTAACGCCTTCTTAGGTTCGGCAAAACTGATTGCCTCATAATTCTTTTTCCCCAGGAATCTCGTTAAAAAGTTACCGACGGACTGGTCATCATCCACCACCATTATTTTAGGTATCATTTTCCCTGCGATAAAATGGAAAACCATTTCAGCGGTTGTCGTATCATATCAATCTATTTTCTATTTTTCGCTGCCTCCTTTTATCTAAACGGTTAAGATATAAAAGCAACATTTACTTTTCTTATGCCCAATAAAAAAAGGGCAAGGAACCACTTGCTGGGTTTATGCCCTTCGTCGGCTAAGACTCTTGACACGACCAGCGTCGCGGAACCCCGCCCCAAAGGCAGAGTCCACGCATCAAGAGTATTACATTATTAGCCGACGAAAGTACTTTATTTAACTTGACCTGATTTTATAAGTTTAGCTTAGACTTGTCAAGCGAAAAATGATAAGATAATTGGCAAAATATTTTTAATCGTAATGGCTGTTGTTTGATACAACATCAGCCATCGTTTTTAAGCTACTTCTGCGGCTTGGTGAGCGTGTTCATCCTGCCGCAGTGGGGACATTGGATTTCCGGACGGCTGAAGGTGGGCGGTATCTTCATCTTTGTCCCGCATAAACACGTGATAAATATATAGTTGCTCATCGACCATAAGAGGTCCGTAGTCTGCCTGACACGCTCTTTTTTAGTGGGTTCAGGTTTTGCTTCCGCACCAATGGCGCCGCGTAATGCCACGCTTTGGAGTGACTTAAGCCCCGAAGCAGGGATGATATTCGCCGTGCTCCTGGTAACCTTTTTCCAGGCGGCGTTGAAATCCACATAACCTGCCCCGCCTGCCATGCTCCTCAATATTTTCACACGTTCTTCAATCGGCGGATGCGTGGCGGAAAGAGAGGCCGCCTCGGCTTTCAATGGATTAATGATATACATCGGGGCGGTTGCCCGGTTGGCGGATTGCAGTTGATAACGCCCGGAAGAAGCGCCTATTTTTTCGAGAGCGCTAGCCAATCCTTCCGGATACCGGGTAAATAATGCCCCTGAGGCATCCGCCAGGTATTCGCGACGGCGCGAGATGGCAAAGTAAATCAATTGCGCGACGATGGGCGCCAGGATCGCCAGGACCAAGCCGATGACGAGTATGAGCGCCTGTGCCTGCCCCCCGCCGGAAGAGCGGCGGCTCCTGCCCCCGCCCCACCTTAAAGAGCGCAGGAAAATATCCGACATAAGGACTATGACGCCGAGCATGATGCCTATCATAATCATAAAAAGGATATCGCGGTTTTTGATGTGCCCCATTTCATGGGCGATGACGCCCTGGAGTTCATCGCGGTTCAGGATATTGAGAAGACCCGAAGTTACGGCAACGGCCGAGTGTTCGGCGTCGCGTCCGGTGGCAAAGGCGTTGGGAGAGGGGTCGTCTATGATATAGACATCCGGCGCCTTGGGTAAGCCGGAGGCGATTTTCATCTCCTCCACGATATTGAAGAGCATCGGGTGGTCGGCGTGCTCTATTTTCCGGGCGCCGCTTATGGCGAGCATGATATTGCCGCCCTGGAAATAGCTGATTAAAGAAAGGATTACCCAGAGTATTATGGCGGCGGCTATCCCAAGCGTTCCGCCTCCGGGCGCGATGAATTCTCCGAAGACCAGCCCGATAAGGAGCAGTATTCCCAGTATGAAAAACGCCAGGAAGATGGATTTATTCTTGTTTGCTCTGATTTGTTCCCACATAATCTAATGAGGGATTTAGAAGGGATAAGAAGGCTTAAGAGGGCGGCCTTTTGCCGTCTTTCTCTTCTCACCCCGTTTTAATCCTCTTAACCCGTCTTGTTCAAAAACTAACTTTCGGCGCTTCTTTTTCCGCCGCATTCGCTATTTCAAAGAAGACTTCTTTCTTAAATCCGCCCAGCGCGGCAACGATATTGGAAGGAATCTGTTCCACCAGATTATTCATCTTAAGGACGGTATCGTTATAAAACTGGCGGGAGAAGCCGATTTTATTTTCCGTGGAGGTTAGCTCTTCCTGCAAAGCGAGGAAATTCTGGTTTGCCTTGAGCTCGGGATATGCCTCGGCAACGGCAAAGAGGCTCTTTAACGCCTGGGTCAGGAATCCTTCCTGCTTGCCCAGTTCGCCGATATCGCCGGAGGCGGATGCCTTCATGCAGGCGGAACGCGCTGCGGCAATATTTTCAAAGGTTTTGTTTTCGTGCGCGGCATAGCCCTTGACCGTATTGACCAGGTTCGGGATGAGGTCGTAGCGGCGTTTCAGCTGGACATCAATCTGCGACCAGGCGTTTTTAACTTCGTTGCGGCTGCGGACGAGCCCGTTAAAGGCGCCGATAAACCAGAGAATCAGGATAAATGCCAGCACCCCGGCAACTATCAGGACAATTCCCGTTGTTCCCATGTTTCTTCTCCTTTGCCACAGATTACACAGATTATCTGCGAATCATCAGGCTATTATATTATTTAATGAAAATCTCACCGAGAAAAGATATCACCCTGTTCTGGTCCTGGCAGCCTTCCGGAAGGCATTGGGCCATGACTTTTCCGAGTTCTCCCCCGTCGAACCATAAGCCTTCCTTATTGATACAGCGGTCGATGATGATTTCCGGGTTTTTACCGAGGGCGATTTTATCCATTTTCCGGCGGCATATCGGGCAGGGCCGGAGTTGTTCCCGTATTTCTTTAGCCGGAAGCGCCATCAGGTCGTCCAGTTTTTTTAGGTCTACAGCTTCAAAGAGGAGTTCGAGCTCGCCCGAATCGAACCAGGCGCCTTTGCACTCGCTGCAGTAATCGAGTTCAACGCCTTTGTGCTCGACCACAATCATCGCCTCGTTGCAGACAGGGCATTCCATATGGTAATAAATAATCAAATATGTTTTTAGCGGTCAAGAAATATAGAAAGTAATACGATATAAAGCAGGGCGGCAAAGGGGGCAATTTTTTTACATATTATTTAACAAAAAGTTGACAGGGGAACAAAAAGAGGGTATATTAAAATCAATAGGTAATGGAGGCGTTTTTTATGAGTAAAATTAAAGTCATTACATTATTGTTAGTGTCAGCCATTGCGCTTTTTTCCCTGAATGCAAACAAGGGTTGCTGGGGACAGAAAATCATTGATTTCGAAGATGCCGAGGTAATAATGACCGGCAGCAGCGGAAGCGGCGGCGGCGGTTCAGGCGGCGGAGGAACAGTGGCGAGCGGATGGGCTATTTCCGCTTATTTAAATGCCGGAGACACCGGAAATGCTACAGATGTTACTTCAGATTCAACATATTTGTATATCACAGGCTGGTATCTGGCATCAGGAGGAACGGCTACCGTATGGAGAATAGAAAAACGGGAAAAGACGACCGGTGCGCTGGTAATAAATTTCGGCAGCAGCGGCGCCTTGACATCCACCGGAAACGCCGCGGCGATTGCATCTCCGATGGATATTGTAGCTGATGCCGATTATTTGTATATTGCCGGTTATGATACATCATCCGGGGCAGCGGTAAGTGCCGAGTGGCGCGTTGAAAAAAGGACTAAAGATACCGGCATTTTAGTGAGCAGTTTCGGGACAAACGGCGTGGTGGTAAATAATATTTCAGCGGCAAGCGATATTGCTTATGCGATAGCTGTCGACGATAATTTTATATATATTGCGGGACAGGCTTCCGGGACAAGCTGGAGAATCGAAAAGAGAAGCAAGATAACCGGTGCGTTGGATACGACCACCGGATTCGGGACGGGCGGGGTGATTGCAGGGACTACAGGGTCGCCTTCCTGCATGATTTTAGAGGGTAGTTATCTTTATATCGGAGGGTATGATAACGTTGGTGGCGGGCGCTGGCGGTTGGAGAAACGCAGCAGTACTACCGGGTCAACAGTCGGTGGATTTTTCGTGGGTGGAGTTATTACAGAAGATATAAGCGTCGGGGCGGACAGTATTAATAAGGTTATCAGCGACGGCGGATTCCTGTATATCGGCGGGTATGATAATACAGGCGGTAATAATCAATGGCGCGCGGAAAAAAGGGATACATTAGGAGGCTCTTTTGATGCTACTTTCGGACCGACGGGCATAATGACCAATAACCCCAGTTCCAGTGACGATACCATGTTTGCTTTGACTTCAGATACAACTTATATATACGCGGTCGGTTCAGATACCGCGGCCGGGCGCTGGCGCATAGAAAAACGATATAAAACTAACGGGGTCTTAGAATCAAGCTTTGGTTCGGACGGTTTAGTGGCGGAAAATTTTAGCTCCGCCTCTGACGAGGCATTCGACGTGCTCAGCGATGATAATTTTATTTACATCGTCGGGTATGATACCACAGGCACCGGCAGCGGTGCTACAACTGTGCAACAGTGGCGTATAGAAAAACGTTTTAAATCATCAGGCAGTTTTTAAGCCATCTTTTCTGGTGTATTGATTCGATATGCTAGGCATGTTTTAAACTTATCCCCCGATATATACCGCGATTAACCCCAAAAGATTAAAGAAGGAATGGATAATCGCGCTTGTCATCAGTGTTTTGGTTTTTTCAAAGATAATTGCACACGTTACCCCTACCATAAATATCGGTACCAACGAAGAAAGGTTTTGGTGCATAAGTGCGAAAACAAGTGAGCTTAAAATTATTCCCAAAAGAACGCCGAATCTCTTTTTAAGTGCCGAATAAAAACATGCCCGGTAAACTATTTCTTCCATGATTGGGCCAAATCCGCACACCATAAGAAACGCCATGAGTATTTCAGCTTGCGATTCTGTTTGAGATACCATGGTTACCACTTCCTGTTGCTGAAGTTCTATACCCAGGGCGGTCGAGATGATAACATACATCAAATTAAAAGCGTAAAGCCCGATTGTTGCTGCTATGATTATCAATAGCCATTTAGGTTTGAAAGGCGTTTGCAGCGCCCAGCCGCTTTTGACGCTTCCGAAATAACGTATGGAAAGCCAGCCAAGCCACGACAATATTAAAATGCCGGAAACTGCGTAACCGATAAATATTGACAAGGAATCCCCTAGTTTTAAGGGTAGTATGATTTGGTGTACGATTCCCATTAAGAATGGTGTTAAAAGGATTGATAATAAGACAATCAGGATGGGCCATCTATTTGAATATCCAGTTTGAGTTTCCATAAGAAGGGTATTATAGCCAAAGAGATATGATTGGCAATAAAATTATAAGGTAAAAACGCCGGACAGCTTTTGTAATTTCTATGTGATGATAAGAGCTTATTTCTTAACGACTATTTTTTCTTTTTTATAGTCAGGAGATTTATAGCCTTCCTCGGCTTTAATGGCTTTCTGCAGGCAGTTTTCCGCGCAGACCCAGCAATAAATACACCTGAAAGGGTCGTAGGTGATTTGTTTGGCCTTTTCTTCAACGAATATGGCACCAGCCGGGCATAGTCGCTGGCAATCGCCGCAATGGTCGCATTTAGTCTGGTCAAAGGTGATTTTGCCGCGGGAACCCTTAAACGGGTCGCGTTTTTCAAACGGGTATTTGCGGGTGGCCGGCTTGGAAAACAGGTTCTTAATAATTGTCAGAAGCATTTTACTCATTTTATTCTCCTTTTACGTTATCTTTCCGTGCAGGAAATGCACGGGTCAATGGATAAAACGATAACCGGTAAATCCGCCATGCTTGCGCCGGGAAGCATCACTAAAAGGGTTGGTATGTTGGCGAAAGTCGGGGTCCGGATTTTGAGCCTTTCCAGATTCCTGGTGCCGTTGCCTTTGATATAATAGAAAACCTCGCCCCTGGGCTGTTCGACTCTTTGAATCGCCTCGCCGTTCGGCCACGATTTTACCGGGACGCTAAGTTCTCCTCTGGGGGCGGCGTCAAGCGCCTTCAGGACTATTCCGATGGATTGGTAGATTTCTTTTGTCCTTACCAGGGCGCGGGCGTAACTGTCGCCGGCGGTTTCGGTAATCGGTTCGAATCCGAGCTCGTCATAGGGCAAATAATTAAGCGATCTTGAATCCTGCCGGACTCCGCTGGCGCGAGCGGTCGGGCCGACTGCGCCGAGGGTCATGGCCTGCTCCTTGGAAAGCATTCCAGCGCCGACAGTCCTGGCTTTAAGCGAATAATCCTCCAACAGAACCGGGAGCATTTCATCAAGCGCTTCTTTTACGGATTGCAGGTCTGTTTTTATCTTCGAGGCCATCTGGTCATCAATATTCCTTCTGACTCCGCCGATGATACAGGCGGATTGGATGACCCGCTGCCCGGTGGTTAATTCGAACAAATCCAGGATGCTTTCCCTGATTTTCCAGAACTGCATGAATAGCGATTCGAATCCGATGGCATCCGCCAGAAGCCCCAGCCACAAGAGGTGGCTGTGAATCCTGGAAAGTTCAGACCAGGCGACCCTCAGGTATTTCGCGCGGGGCGGAACTTCCATTTTCAGGAGGTCCTCGATTCCCTGGGAATAAGTCAGGGCATGGATGAAACTGCAGATACCGCAGGTCCGTTCAATCAAATGAAGGGTCTGCTGGAAATCCTTTATTTCTCCGCCTTTTTCTATTCCGCGATGGATATATCCGATATTGGGAATGACCTCAACTATTTTTTCCCCTTCGCAAACCAGTTTCAACTGGATCGGTTCCGGAAGAACCGGATGCTGGGGACCGAACGGGATAACTGTGCGATGGCTCATATTTATCTCCTATCTAATAATCCGTTTAACATTCAGTCCAATTGCAACGCCAGCAGCGCATGGCTTCTGTCAGTGCCATGTCTTCGGTCAGGCCGCATTCAACTTCCTTGAAATTATCCGACCGTTTATCGGCCTTGAGGCAGGGATTTCCGACCTGCTTACATCTTTTTAACCTATCTTCAAGGTCGATGCGTTTGATAAATTCAGGATTGCCGGTTTTAGTTTCTTTCAGTATGACGCCGTCACCGCCGAGGAATTTATCGATTGACGCGGCGGCTTCACGGGCGGTCCGGATTGCCTCGACCACCGAGGTCGGCCCGGTCACCAGGTCTCCGGCGGCGAAAACGCCATTCTTATTAATCTTATCGATTTTACCGCCTTTAGCCAGGGTGATGCCCATCTGGGGAGAAAGTTCCGCAGATTGCCCGATAGCGGCGATAAGGGAATCGGCTTCGATAGTGAATTCGCTGCCCGGAATCGGTTCCGGCCTGGGGCGCCCGCTTGAATCCGGCGCTCCGAGTTTCATCCGGATATTGGTTATTTGCAGTTTGTTATTAGCGCGGCTGATTTTAGTCGGCGCGCAGAGCGCTTCCAGTTTTACGCCTTCCTCAAGCGCTTCGTGTATTTCTTTTGGAGTAGCGGGCATTTCTTTTTGCGTCCTGCGGTAAAGCATGGTCACTTCCTTGGCTCCGGCGCGCAGGGCGACCCGGGCGGCGTCTATGGCGGAGTTTCCGCCTCCGACGACAAACACCTTGCTGCCCAGGTTTACTTTCTGTCCCAGATTGACTTCCCTCAAGAATTTGACGCAATTCAGAACGCCTTCGACCTCTTCACCCGGAACGCCCAGCGGCATATTTTTGTGGGCACCGGTTGCTACCAGAACGGCGTTAAAGCCCTGCTGGAATAATGTATCAACGTTATCTATCCGGGTATTGGTCTTTATTTCCACGCCCTGGTCCTGGATAATTTTAATTTCTTTGGCGAGAATGTCGCGCGGCAGGCGGTATTCCGGGATTCCCACCCTCATATATCCGCCTGGTTCGGGCAGCGCTTCGAATATTGTTACCGAATGGCCTTTGCGGGCCAGGTAAAATCCGGCAACCAGTCCGCCCGGTCCTGAACCGATGATGGCGACTTTCTTGCCTGTTTTCGGGGCATTGGGCTTCGGAATGCCGATGCCGACTTTATCCGAGACGAATCTTTTAAGGAGACGTATCATGACGGCCTCATCCTGTATGGTCTGGCGGCAGTTTATCTCGCAGGGCGCAAAGCAAACGCGGCCGCAGATTGCCGGCAGTGGATTATTTTGATAAATGACTTCAAGCGCTTCTTTGTATTTGCCGTCCGAGATAAGGCGCACGTAATTAGGGACATTAATGCCGGCCGGGCAGGCATCGTGGCAACGGGCTTTTTTCTGGACGGTGCAGATTCCGATATCCGTGGTTAGTTTATTAAGCGTAAGCCTGGGAGAATCGCCCGTTATCAGGAATTTCTGCTCGTAATCAAGCGCGTTTCCGGTGAATTCCACTCCGAACTGGTCGTGAATTTCGTTTTCAATCAGCGTGGCGGCCAGGTATATCTGCGAAATCGAAGGGATAACTTCGCCCTTTTTCGTCAGAAGCCGGACATTGGACAGCTTGCTTGACTCATCGGCGAAATGGTAAATGATTTCGGTCTGGTCTTTCCTGTCTATGCAGGTGGCGGTGGTAAAGCGCATTTTAGCCTGCATCATTTTCTGGATTCCGGAGATAAGTTCGGCTTTGGTTACATTAATTTCAACCACATCTTTCATAGAATTTGATTTCATGCTCTAACTCCTTCTTTTGCCTTAGCTTTTTTTTCGGCCAGTTTACCCAACGCCAGGACCGCCCCATCAATGATTGCCTCCGGTTTAACGGCGCAGCCCGGGATATAGACATCGACCGGGATGACTTTATCAACGCCGCCCAAAATATTGGGGCATTCGTTAAATACACCGCCGGTGCAGGCGCAACTTCCGATGGCGATAACGACCTTTGGTTCAGGCATCTGTTCGTAAAGATTTTTCAAGACCCTGGCATTACGCCGGTTAGCCGAGCCGGTAACGACCAGGACATCGGCGTGCTTGGGGTTTCCCATATTGACCATGCCGAATCTTTCGATATCATACATCGGAGTCAGGCAGGCCAGTATTTCGATATCGCAGCCGTTACAGCTGCCGCAATCGAAATGGAGAATCCAGGGAGATTTAACTCTTGAATTGGTCACTAATCCCATAATCACCTCCTCGCCTCGCTTCCCCGCCTTTGGCGGAGAGCGGGCAATCATCATTTACGAAGCAGATAAATACCCAGAATATTGAGAATTACCAGCCCAATGCCGAAAGTCCAGGTGAATTTTAAAAGTATCGGCCAAGTAAGTCTGGCAAAAACGTTATCTATAATCAAGACGATGAAATAAACCGCCAGCGCGAGAATGATTCCCGCCCAGAAAGGCATAGCCCAGAACATGGCCAATATTGCCAGGAGCAGGACCATTTCGTACCATTCCGCCAATTCAATCAGCGCGAGGTATTTGCCGGAGAATTCCGTAACCGGGCCGCGCACGATTTCCTGGTGGGCATGGTGCGAAAGCGAAATATCAAACGGGGATTTCCTCATCTTTATCACCATAACGATTACCATGGCGATAAATGCCAGCGGCAGTGAGTATATCAAAGGCGTCCCCGATGCGATAATTACATTTACATTAAAACTGCCCGTTGACAGGAATACCGCCAGGGCGATGAGGAAAAGCATCGGCTCGTAAGCGAGCATCTGGATGAGTTCCCGGTTGCCGCCCAGATGGCTGTATGGGGATTTAATGCTTAACGCTCCCAGGACCAGGCATACCCCCGCCAAAACCAGGACGAAAAGCATCATCAGTATATCCCTGCCCAAAGCGAACACCAGAATGCTGGTAATGATAAACCCGAAATACCCGTAAGCCCAGATTAATTGGTTTTTATGGGTGATATTTTTTTCCTTGTTCCATAATTTAATCACGTCATAAAACGGCTGGAGAATCGGCGGCCCGATGCGGCTTTGCATCCGGGCGGTCATTTTTCGGTCAAATCCTCTCAGCAATCCTCCGATAATGGGTACCGCTAAAATACTGGCAATCGCGATTAATATCTGGTTTGTCATACTTTTTTATCCTTTACTTATCTTAATATTATCCAAAACAGGGCGACCAATATAAAAACACCTATGGATGTGCATACTTTTTCCATGGTGCTTTCGCATATAATATCCATAAAGTACAATCCGCCGGTTTGTAACGGCTCGTTTTTATCGGCCATGGTGCAGAACGCGCAATCGTCGCCCGGGGCGTTTTCGCCGCACATATAAACCGGCACCACGCTTTCCTTAGGCGCTTTTAATAGCAATAAAGGCAATACCAGGGCGAATCCGAAGAGGATAAACAACGGCCAGGTGGCGAAAGAACCGAACTCGGTGAACAGGCTGGCGCTGCCCGCGGTAAGAATCAAGTCGTAATTAAGCTGTTTGACCGCCGGGATAATTATTGCATTATAGAATGGAATGACCAGAACGCTTAAGGAAATCGCCAGAATAACCAGCGAAATCAACGGGAATTTGTAAAGGAAAGCCAGCGGCGTCGGGGCGCTTTCCTTGGGCGCGATGGGCTTGTTAATCAGGCGTCCCAAGTATTTAGTCCAGAATACCGTGGTGGCCGCGCTTCCCAGGACGAGCATAATGACCGCGATAAAGGCAGAGGTGGATTTTACGCTCATCAACCCTTCGGTTGCCGCCCATTTGCCTACCAGCAGCCCGAACGGCGCCAGGAACATGGTGAATATCCCGATGACGGTTATATTTGTAAGCAACGGAAGCCGGGTAATCAATTCGGCCATGCGTTCTATCTCGCGGCTGTGAATAAAGGTTTCTATTGTGCCGACGCACATGAATAAAAGCCCTTTTGATATGGCGTGGAAGACCAGCAATATCAATGCGGCGGTAATGGATAGCGGAGTATTAATGCCGGCGCACATGATAATCAGGCCGAGGTTGCCGATGGTTGAATATGCCAGGAGACGTTTGGCGTTATCCTGGGTCAGGGCGATGATTGCCGTAACCACGAAACTGAAAGCCCCGACCAGCATGACCATTTTAGAAAGCGCCGTGCCCTGGAATGCCGGAGCAAAGCGTAGAATGAGGTATACTCCGGCTTTGACCATGGTCGAAGAGTGTAGCAAGGCGGAAACCGGGGTAGGCGCCACCATCGCGCCGAGCAGCCAATTCTGGAACGGCACTTGGGCGGATTTGGTGAATCCGGCCAAACATAATAATGAAAGCGGGATTAAAATAGCCGCGCCGGACGGGTTCTTAATGATTTCTTTAACCGATAATAAATTAGGGTCGATATTGAACAGAAATATTATAGCGAATATGAAACCGACCCCGCCGACCAGGTTCATCCACAATGCCCTGATGGCGTTAGCCTTGGATTCCGTATTAAGGTCGTGGCGAATCAACTGGTAGCAGCAGAGCGTGGTTACTTCCCAGAAGAAATACAACCACAAGAGATTATTGGAAAATACCAGCCCGTTCATCGCGCCCAGGAATAGTATGAAGAAAAAGAAGAATACCGGCTGGCGTGATTTGGAAAGCTTAAGGTGTTCTTCGTGGTCTTTCATATATTGAACCGCGTAGATGGCGGTCAGCGAACCGACGATTGAAATAATCAGGCACATGATAATTGCGGTTTGGTCTATCATGATTGACGGGGTTACGCTGAGCGAATGGCCCTGGGTATATTCGAAATAAGCCAAAGGCCCTATTTGTAAAAGGCTTAATACGATTATTGCGACATGGCCGGTGCGCAGCCCGATAAAAAGGAAATAGAGAAGTATTGCGAAATCGCAAATGGTAATTGCCTTGTTCCAAGATTCAGAAGGCGTAAACTCAAATCCGCCGTTTTTAAGTAAGAATACGGAAGCTATAATTAAAAGCAGCGCATTAAAAAGTATAATAAGCGAACGGAAGGTTTTTTCTCTTATGAGGTAACATAAAATTCCGCAGAAGATAGGCATTAAAATGAGAATGGTCAGCATGGTTTGTTGTGTCATATTATATTCTCCTTACATTATCATAATATAATAGGGACGTTTTGATGAAAATGTATATATGGGCGGCATTTATTCCGGAGCCGTTTGGTGTTGCGCGGCAATTTCCCGATAAGTTTCTGCCGGTTTTCTTAAGCATTTCAATATCTTTCAAACACAGACGCATTAGTTTTATATCGAACCAGCGAACCGCGTACCTTAGCATTAATTTACTGTTTTGTCCAGAAATTACCGTATATTAAAATAAAAATATTTTCCATCCTGCCTAAGCATGTCTTCTGTCCATATTTTCTTGCCTAATAGTTTAAAATAAGCTTAATTTATGCCATGCAAAAAGAGAAAAGCGATTTGGTAGGCGTTTCTTTCCATTCAACATCAACTTATACGCTCGTTGATGAAATAGGCCGGGGCGGGATGGGAATAATCTTCCTGGCGGAAAAGCATACCGAAGGGGTAGAGGATAAAGTCGTCCTAAAGACGGTCAAGGCTCTTTCTACGGAACATGAAGAGCGTCTTAAGGAAGAAGCTAATGTGGCGACCAGCTTGCGGCATGAAAATATCGTTAAGACATACGGGCTGGAATCACTTCCCTTGCACCTGCTTCCGGAAGCGTTCCGCCAGGAAATAGATTCGCTTTCCTACGCAAAGCCGCACAGGCGCTACGAGCATTATTCGCCGATTGCAAAGCTTTTGCATAAGAACAGAAATTTAATTATGGTGTCTTCGGTAAAGCCGGAATTGCATAAAGACCAGCGGAAGCTGTTTTTTATCGCTATGGATTATATCCAAGGGCCTGATTTGAGCACTTTGCATCATGAGCATGTTCGCAAAGGCCTGCTGATTCCGAATGAATTGATTGGCTTTGTCATCAGCCGGATATGCCGCGCGCTTGCTTACGCCCACAAATACATCATTCACCGTGATATTTCCCCGGAAAATGTTTTGATTGACCATCACGGCGTATGCAAGCTTTCGGATTTCGGCGTGGCCGCCCGGACAAAAGAGGAAATGCAGATGCTTGCCGGCAAACTCTCCTATATGTCGCCGGAACAAATCAGGATGGAAGAAATAGACAAGCGTACGGATATATTTGCGCTTGGACTGGTGGCGTATGAGATGCTAACGGGCATCCGTCTTTATTCTCATCCGTGGGATTTGCCGTTTGGCGAACAGCGTATGCATGTTCTTAAACAGATGGAAAAAGAAATCATACCGCCCCACCAGTTCAGGACCGATATACCGGAAATATTATCGTTGATAGTCATGAAAATGCTTGCCAAAGACAAAAACCAGCGTTATGAAAATATGTATGATGTCGGAGATATGCTTGAACAAAAATACCTTTATGCCAAAGGATTTGGTCCAACTAATAATAGCCTTGCTTCTTATATAAGCATGTTTTACAGCAATTTTGAGAAATATACCAATGAACAGCTCCGGCAGTTGAACTTTCTCAAAGGGGCGGAAGGCAAACTGGTCTTGAAACGCAAGATTGAAGCGCGTTTTTATACTCCCAATGGCTTGAAACTAGTTATGTCCCGCCCGGAATCAACGCTTGCAAAGCATATTTCCAAGCAAATGGCCGGCATGTAATAAGATATTCCTGGAATATTACCAGGCTAAAAATGTATGTTTTTACCCACCACCGCTGAAGAAATTGCTCAATTAGGATGGAATACGCTGGATATTATACTTGTTACGGGCGATGCCTATCTAGACAGCTCGTTTATCGGCGTATCTGTCATTGGAAAAGTACTTTTGGATAAAGGCTACAAAATCGGCATAATCGCACAGCCGGATGTTAAAAGCGGAACTGATATCATGCGCTTAGGCGAGCCGGCTCTGTTTTGGGGCGTAACCGCCGGCGCGATTGATTCGATGGTCGCCAATTACACCGCTTTAAAGAAAAGAAAGAAGCAGGATGATTTTACCGCTGGTGGAAGTAATATTGCCAGGCCCGACCGTGCTTCCATAGTTTATACTAATCTCATCAGGAAATACTTTAAAAACACCAAACCGATTGTCCTGGGCGGAGTGGAGGCAAGCCTGCGGCGTATTGCTCATTATGATTACTGGGATAATGCCATACGACGTTCAATCCTCTTTGATGCCAAAGCGGATATCCTGGTCTATGGGATGGGCGAAAAGGCAACACTTGAACTGGCTGAAAAGCTTAAAAACGAGAAAGATTACCGCGATATCCGCGGCATATGTTATATCGCGCCTGAATGTAAAAATGGTTTTATAAACCTGCCTTCTTACGAAGAAACCAAAAAGGACAGGCAGAGCTTTGCCGGAATGTTTAAGCTCTTTTATGAAAATACTGACCCGATTACCGCCCACGGATTATGCCAGAAACAGGATACCAGATATTTAATCCAGAATCCGCCGGCCCAACACCTGACCATTAGTGAGTTGGACAACATTTATGAACTTGATTACGAAAGGAATGTGCATCCTTATTATCTTGATAAAGGCATAGTTAAGGCGTTGGATACCATAAAGTTTTCCATAACAAGCCACCGCGGTTGTTACGGTGAGTGTAATTTCTGTTCCATTACCGTTCATCAGGGAAGAACCGTAATTTCGCGCAGCGAGGATTCTATTATCAGGGAAGCTAAAAAACTAATTGCCGCTAAAGATTTTAAGGGATATATTACAGATATCGGTGGGCCAACCGCGAATATGTACGGAATAGAATGCGCCCAAAAGATGAAATCCGGCGCCTGCCGCGATAAACGTTGTATTTATCCGGACTATTGCCGGGCTGTGGATATCAGCCACAAGCGCCAGATTGCATTGCTTGGAAAACTGCGCCGCCTTAAAGGCATTAAAAAAGTTTTCATAGGCTCCGGCATACGCCACGATATGGTTCTGGAGGATAAATTATGCGGCATGGCTTATCTGGAAGAGCTGATTAATCATCATATTTCGGGCCAGTTGAAAATAGCGCCTGAGCATGTTACCCCGTATGTCCTTGATTGCATGGGGAAACCAAATAAAGAATATCTTCAAAGATTCAAAGAATTATTTAATAAGCTTAATAAGCAATCCGGCAAAAACCAATTCCTGACTTATTATTTTATTGCTGCACATCCCGGATGCCGTTATCAAGACATGGAAGAGCTTAGAGATTTTATCAGGAAAGAAATACGAATAAATATCGAGCAGGTACAGATATTCACTCCGCTTCCCTCCACCTACTCCGCCCTGATGTATTATACCGGGCAGAATCCGTTTAATAGAAGGCAGTTGATTGTGGAAAAAGACCTACGCGGGAAAGAAACACAGAAATTCCTTGTTGTGGCAGGAGAATAATCAAGATTTTAATAGATACCCACGCCTGTAAAGGCGTGGGTATCTATTTTTTCGTGATATATTTGGTCTGTTGATGTCAGTAATATATAGGGGCTTTATTTCAGCGGCTTGCCGACCATGGCTCCCGGCTATTCCGCCTTTTTTATCACGGTCTTTTCCGTCAGGTTAATGTCGCCGGATTTAAGGCCGGAAATCTTTGCCGTAAAGATTGCTTCCCCGCTTTTTTCGGCCTTGGCAATGATTATCCATTTGGCTGATTCCCCCTCTTTAAGGTTGCCTAAAGGCTCGAAAATCAGCTGGCGCGTGTTTTTGGAATCTTTTGGTTTTGTCCTTCCCGTGGAATTTACAAAGGTCAATTCATCCGGCAGAGTGCATTCAAGCTTGATATTTAAAAGCGGTTTGTCAGACTGATTGGAAAGCGAGAGAATATATTTCACTTCCCCGCTCTTCTTGACCGTGTCGAAGAGGTCATAAAACTCTATTTCCGCATTGCCGTTTTTTACAATTGTCTTTTCCTTATAAAGGCGGATTGACTTTATTTTTATATCGGTTTCCGGTTTGCAAGCTTGGTTTACTTTTGTCTCGCCTGCTTTTTCCACCACTTCTATTCCCTTTATGACCTTGCCGAAGACCGTATGTTTTCCGGCAAGCCAGGGAGTATCCTTCATGTTAATGAAAAACTGAGAGCCGTTAGTATTAGGTCCGGCATTTGCCATGGCGAGTGAGCCTTTTACCGGTTCGTGTGATTTAAACTTGTCGCTGTATTTATAGCCCATGTTTTCGTAGCATTCCTTGATAGTTAGCTCGCTGATTCTCTTGTTTATTTCTTCTTCTCTTTTTTTAAGTTCTTCATCGCTTGTAATTCCCATGCGTCTAACAAGCGGTGCGGCAACTAGCTGCAGAAATTCTTCCTGCGAGCGTACCATTAGCCTTGGATCGACATTTCCGGTTTTAGAATCTATAACCTTTATTTTATCAAGGCCTAATAACGCGGCGTTGATTTCATCCTCAAAGTGATATCCCGGCCCGCCCGTACCGTCGCCGCTCGGGCAGCCGCCCTGCATCATAAAATCCTTGATTACCCGGTGGAAAATAAGGCCGTCATAAAACGGCCGGGTAATTGATAAATTAGTTTTAGGGTCTTGAAATTCCTTTGCTCCTTCGGCTAGCTCTATAAAATTACTAACGGTCTTGGGTGCTTCATCGGCAAAAAGCTCGATGTAAATATCCCCCATTGAGGTGGAAATTATGCAAACAGGGTCGTCCGGGTATTCCTTTTCAAATATTTCCATTTTATTTTCATCCTTTGCTATGGCTAAGGCATAACCGGATAAAATCGCTATACATATAAATAATGCGCTTTTCATGATTTGCTCCTATAAATTAGGTGGCCATATGGAAAGACAGTATAATATGAATTGATTGATGTCAAGTAAACTATCTTATTTTCCATTGTTCGGGATATTAAATATTTTAAAAGCGTCTTCTCTGCTGGTTAGGATAAATTGGTAACTGTATCCCTGGGCGTTTATTTTTAAAGCGTTCCGGCTGCTATCAAGCCATCCGCATACTTCGCACTCTGAAACCGTTCCGGTGAACTTGTTGCATTTGATTTTATTCCCTTTGTAGGAAATCGCATCTTCTCCGATGAATCTGACCGGAGTAGTGGACAGCATTTCAAAACCATGGACAGGACAAAGGTAAAAGATGGTATATGGAAACGTTTCGTTTTCATCCATAGGGAGAGCCGTTGCCCACATAAACCCGGTTTCCCATGTGATGGTGTTCTCAGGGATATCCACCACTTGGTTAAAAGGAACTGTTATGCCTAATTTAGTTACGTTAAGCGTTACCGAGCCTCTGCCGTCTTTGACCTTCATATTAAAATCACAATTTGCTTCACTGCTTGCTATCTTTGCTTCCTCATAGATCGGGGAAAGGTATTTGTTCTTTTGGGTATAAGCGGTCAGGTGCATTTCTCCTTCAATCATGTCATTGCTTATCCATTTGGAAGTTACTTTAAAAACTGGTTGTTTTTCGTATTCCGCATCCTCAATTTTTAAGTGCATATAACCTATTATGTCAGTTCCTTTTACCCATGTATAATACCGCTCATCGAAAGTTTTGGGCAGGTTGTAAATGCGTTCAAGCCATTGGATATCCTTTATTGCTTTCTTAGCACGTATCTTGATTTCCGGGTCTGTGGATGTTTCAACCGCGGTGCTTAGGGCATCTAAAGCCGTGGTGCCGATTTCTTCGAGTTCTTTTTGGGCTTGTTCCCTTTCTTGCCAATCCTTAGCGCCTAATTGAGCAATTAGGTTATCGATTTTTTGCTCTGGTTCTGTTCTAACAGTTTTTGGCTCTGGTAGAGAACTGCAGGCAAGGCATGTAACTATTAGGCATCCGATCAAACCTAAAAACAGTTTATTCATTTTAGGCGAACGATATTTAAAGTGGTTTATTCTCAGAAAGTTTTGTTAATCCGTGTAATCCGCGGTCAGTTATTCTCCGGGTCGTTTCGATACTCCGGGTTGTTGTAAAGGTCATCCAGTGCGGCAAAGACTTGCCTGATGATTCCCTTTCCTACCCCGAACATGACTTTGTCATCCATTTTATAAGCGGCTTCCACGGCCTCTTCGCACGACCCGCCCAGGATATAAGCAAGATAAAGATTCTTCGCTTGTTCAAACGTCAGTACAAATCGCTCGGCTAATACCTTAACGACTTTGTTATCGATTTCCGGTTTGTTCATAATATTTTATCTCCTTTTCGTTTTAGCCCGCTTGATCGGCTGATTGCTGCAGTCTATTCGTATTTGATTTTATTATACTATCCTATTCCCAGATGTCAAGGGAATAATTTACAGGGAGTTTTATCAAAGAGTCACAGAGAACGCTGGAAAAACTATTGGCTCGTTTTTTCTGCGTTTCTAGAACAAAAAGATATTGACAAATAGCAGCCTACTATGTTACAGTCAGTCGTAACATAAATGAGCATCAAATTTGCCTGTCTTTGCGGCAAGCCTATTGAAGTCTTGGATGAATTAGCCGGTACTTCTTACAAATGCCGCGCCTGCGGGGCTAATGTCAAGGTGCCTTCTTTCAAGCAGGCGTCTTCCACGGCAAGTGCGTTATCAGAAAAGAAATGTTATCTTTGCAAGCAGAATATGCCGGCTGATGAAATCGTTTGCCCGCACTGCGGATGGGATAGCAATAAAATGGAACGCACTTGCCATGCGTGCGGCGGAAAAATCGCTCTTTTACCCGGTAGCGGATTAAACGCGCCGCTATTAAACTCAGCCGTTATTTTTGCGAGTTTAATCTGTGGGTTTCTTTTTGGATTTATCGGCGCAATGGCTTTCGGATTGGCTATCCTGGCTTTTGTTAACCTGTATACGGCGCTTACATTGGGATACCAGTGCAAAGGTTGCGGGATGGATATTCCCGTACCGTCCGTTTTGGAAAATAAGATCGAGCAGGATTCACGCCGGTTCAAACGGGCTGCGCATTTTATCGGGGTTGGCGCCGCCGCCGTTGGCTCGTTGGTTTTTGGCATTATCTGGATTGTCAGCGTCCTTTCCTTTTCAGGGATGGATTTAAAAGGCGCACTGCCTGATATCAAAGCGCTTGAGGCAAAAGGGCTTTCCGCCCTACCGGAGCTTATTCAGGCACTTAAAGATGACCGGGTTCGTGTTGAGGCTTCTCAGGCAATTCAGAAAATGGGATGCACGTTAACTCTCGGCCAACTTAGTGTTGCCTTAGAAGATAGCGACCGTAAGTTACGGTACGATGTGGCAAACATTATCGGTTTTTACAAAGAAGAAGCCGCGGCAGCCGTGCCGGAACTTCTCCAGGCGTTAAAAGAGGAAAAAGAATATACCTATCCGTTTTCCGAGGCATTGCAAAAAATCGGCTTACCTGCTGTTAAGCCGCTGGCCGGTGCTTTAAAAGATGAGGATAGGAAATTCCGCGCTAAAGCGGCATATGTCCTGATGCACCTCGGTAAAAAATCCGTGGATGCCCTTCCTGCGCTTACCGAAGCGCTTAAGGATAATGATGAAGATACCCTTGCATATGTTTTAGATACCTTGGGCAGGCTTGGTTCTGGTGCATCCGCGGCAATTCCTGAGCTCTCTTTAGTCTTAAAGCATAAAACAGCTCTTATCCGTTCACTGGCCGCCAAAGCAATCGGTCGCATCAGGCAAAACGCATATTCGGCAGTGCCCCATCTTATAACCGGGCTTAAAGATGCGGATGCAGGAGTTCGCCATGCTTGTGCCGAGGCGTTGGGCTCTCTCGGACCGGATGCCAGTGAATCGATTCCGGCTCTGACCGAGGCATCAAATGACCTTGATGAATCCGTCCGCCGGGAAGCCAAACAAGCTTTGAAGGCAATACAAAAGCAATGAGACAGACGAGTCGTTTAAAAGTGATATGAGTTGAAAGGAGCTGAAAACGGTCTATGAAAAAATTAGCCGGTTATTTCCTGAAAGGGTTGCTCTTCACTATTCCACTGGTTATAACTATTTATGTCGTCTATGAATTGTTCCTGAAAATCGACGGTATTTTAAATATCCCGATTCCAGGATTGGGATTCATTGTAACGCTTATTTGTATAACTATTATTGGTTTCATGGTTTCTACTATCCTTACAAAGGGATTATTGTCTTTTATAGACAGGATATTTTACCGGCTTCCTTTTATCAAATTGCTGTATTCTTCCTTAAAAGACCTTATGAACGCCCTTGCCGGCGATAAGAAAATGCTCGATAAGCCGGTCATGGTTAAATTGTCAAACCCGGATATCAAGGTTTTGGGGTTTATTACTGCTGAAAGTCTGGATATTATTAACGTCAAGGATCATGTGGCCGTTTACCTGCCGCAGGCGTATAATTTCGCGGGGAATCTTATCATTTGCCCGAAAGAAAATGTCATTCCCATAAATAAGGACGGCGCGGAAATGATGAAATTTATCGTTTCAGCCGGTATAAGCGGGAAATAAACTGCCTAAAGTCAAATCAAAATCCTATTCATCCCCCGGACGGTCCATAATTTTCCCGAATTAGTTTGCATCATTTTACAATAATCATCATAATACTGAGTTCTTTAGTTCTAAATATTTAGGAGAATGACATGTCAAAATCCGAATCCGGGAAATTCAAAATCATCACCAAACCCAATTTCGCCAAATTCGTCAACGCCCTGATTAAAGGCGCCAAATACCGGGTTGTCGGGGTAAAGGAAAAAGACGCCGGATACAAAAAATACGCGTTTGATGATTTGGAAAACGCCTCTGAACTGAGGCTTGATTACGATTTAACGGTCCTGCCGCCTAAAAAATATTTCTATCCGCCGAAGGAATCATATTTGAAGTTTAATCTGGGCGGCCCGGCCGCACCGACACCGATTCTGGAAACCAAGCCTGTTGCCATAATCGGCGCGCATCCTTATGATATCAGGGCAATCGAGCTTATGGATAAGGTGTTTTCCGAAACTTTCCCCGACCCTAATTATTTATCCAGGAAGGAAAATTCGGCCATCATCGGCATCCATTGCCTTAATCCGTACGGAAAGTCGTTTGCCAAAAGCATGGGCACCACTACGGTTGAACGCGGATTCGACCTGATGTTGACCGATCTCGGCGCGAATTACCTGGTCGAAATCGGCACGGTGAAAGGCGAAAAACTCCTGGAAAAATACGCCACGGTGAAAAAGGCCGCAGAAAACGATATCTCTTCAAAAGATAAAGCCATGGCCAAAGCCGCCGGTAAATACAAATTATCAATAGATGGCGGTGTCAAGGCGTTTTCTTCGCTCGTCGAAAAATCTTACGACCATTCTTACTGGGCGGAAATTGCCGAAAAATGCTTTGCCTGCAGTTCCTGCACCATGGTCTGCCCCACCTGCGTTTGCTTTGATGTCCGCGAAGATGTCGGCATCAACCTTAAGGAAGGAACGCGGTCCCGCAATTGGGACAGCTGCCTAGTCGATGATTTCGCCAAGGTCGGCACGGGCGAGAATTTCCGTGAGAATAAAAGTTCGCGCACCCGCCACCGGATGCTGCGCAAGGGGAAATATATGCTCGACCGCTTCGGCATCCAGGGATGCGTCGGATGCGGACGCTGTATAACGGCGTGCCTGCCGGATATCGCCAGCCCGGTCGAAGCTTATAAAAGATTAAAAGGAGAAAAATAAATGCTTTCAGAAACTAAAATCGATAAGAACCTTTACGCACCGCAGATTGGCACCCTTAGCCGTGTCTGCAACCTGACGGAAAAAGAAAAGCTCTTTGAAGTGAAATTGAATAACGGCAAAGAGCTGGGCCACCAGCCCGGGCAATTCGTCGAGGTCTCCGTTTTCGGCATAGGCGAAGCGCCGATTTCTATCTCATCCTCCCCGACCAAAAAAGGAAGCTTTGAGCTCGGCATCCGTGCGGTCGGCAACGTGACCAACGCCATACATAAGTTAAAAGAAGGCGATACCGTCGGCATACGCGGCCCATTCGGCAACGGATTTCCCGTGGATGAACTTAAAGGCCGGGATATCCTCTTCGTCGCAGCGGGCATCGGCTATTTTCCGCTGCGTTCGCTTATGAATTACGTTTTGGATAAAAGGGATTCATTCGGCGAAGTAACTGTTTTCTGCGGGACCAAAAGGGCCTGCGACCGCCTGATGCCGGATGAATGCAACCAATTATCCTGCAGAAGCGACGTAAGATTCCATGAGACCGTGGACGTGGGCGATGACAGCTGGAAAGGCAATGTTGGCTTAATCACCACCCTTTTCCAGAAAAATATAAAATTCAATCCGGCAAAGACCACGGCCATAATCGTCGGCCCGCCGGTCATGTATAAATTCGCCATCGCGGCCGCCCAGAAAGTCGGCATACCGGATAAGGAAATAATCCTTTCCCTTGAACGCAAGATGAAGTGCGGCGTGGCCAAATGCGGACATTGCCAGATGAATAATATCTATGTATGCAAGGAAGGGCCTGTATTCAGGTATAATGAAATTAAAAATATCAGGGAGGCATTATGAGCAATAAACCCAAACTGGCGTTTTTTGATATCACCAGCTGTGAAGGCTGCCAACTGGAGTTTCTCAATTGCGAACAGGAGCTGCCCCATATCATCGCGAATACGGAAATCGTCAATTTCCGGGAAGCCTCCAGCGACCGGCGCGATGATTACGATATTGCCTTTATCGAGGGCAGTGTCACAACCGAAGAAGATATGGAAAGGGTTAAAGACATCCGGGCGAAAGCCCCGGTTCTCGTTGCCTTCGGCGCCTGCGCCTCTATCGGAGGCGTTAATTGCATGAAGAATAAATATTCCATGGAGGAAGTCAAACAAATCGTCTACGGGAAAGACGCCAAATTATATTCGACCATTCCCACCCGCCCCATCAATGCCGTGGTTAAGGTGGATTATTATATCCGCGGTTGCCCGCCTTCCAAGAAAGAAATCCTTAAAGTGGTCAAGGCGCTGCTTCTGGGTAAAAAACCGGAAATCCCGAATGTGCCGGTGTGCTATGAATGCAAGCTCGCGGAAAATGTCTGCATGTTCGAAAAAGACGCCTTCTGCCTGGGTCCGGTTACCCTGGCCGGATGCACGGCAATCTGCCCCACCAATAACGAAGGCTGCTGCGGATGCCGGGGTCTGATGGATAAACCCAATATCAATGCGGAAAAGGGCGTCCTGGAAAAATACGGCTTGACCGCCGATGAAATTATCGCGCAATATAAAAAATATAACGGATGCACGGAGGTGATAAAATGACAGTGACGAAAGACTTGAATATTGATGTCCACAAAATTACCCGTGTTGAAGGCCATGGTAATATAACCGTTAACGCCAAAAACGGCCGGATAGAAAAAATCCTGTGGTCTGTCCCGGAATCCCCAAGGTTTTTTGAGGCAATGGTCCGGGAACGTTCCTATAAGGAAGTCTGCTCAATCGTTTCCCGGATATGCGGTATCTGCTCGGTCGGCCACCAGATGGCTTCTTTGGAAGCAACCGAAGATGCGTTCGGCATTACCCCATCGGAACAAACCGTGATGCTGAGGAAACTCATCCTCCACGGGGAAACTATCCAGAGCCATGTCCTGCATTATTATTTCCTGGCCGCGCCGGATTTCCTGGGCGTCAACAGCGTATTTCCCCTGGTCAAAACGCATCCGGATGTGGTCTTAAGGGCGCTCAGGCTTAAAAAACTCGCCAATGATATCGTTATAACCATCGGCGGGCGCGCCATCCACCCGATTAGGCTCGTGGTAAAAGGATTTTCCAAGCTTCCCACGGCAAAGGAATTGAAAAACCTGCAGGCAGAAATTAAATCCGCATTGAAAGACTTCGATGCGACGGTCAAATTATTTGCCACCCTGAAGCTACCGGATTTCCAGAGGGAAACCGAATATATTTCCTTGAAAAACACCAAGGAATATGCATTTTATGACGGCAAGATTTGTTCCTCGGATACCGGTTTGGTTCCGGCCGGCCAATACCGGAAAATCACCAATGAATATTGCGTGTCCCAGTCCACTGCCAAATACACAAAGCATAACCGCGAATCGTATTTTGTGGGTGCTTTGTCAAGGTTCAATAATAACTTTAAGCAGCTTTCGCCTTTGGCGCAAAAGGCCGCCAAAACTTTGGGCTTAAAAGCGCCCTGCCATAACCCTTATATGAACACCATCGCCCAGGTCGTGGAATCCATCCACGCGGCTGAGGATGCCATCCGCCTTATCGATAAGATTCTTAAAAAAGGAATCAAGGCGGAAACGCCTAAGGTTAAGGTGAAGGCCGGCACCGGAGTCGGCGCGGTAGAAGTGCCCCGCGGCATTCTCTTCCACGAATATACCTACGATAAAAAAGGCATCCTGGTGAACGCCAATTGCATTATCCCAACCAACCAGAATCACGCCAATATCCAGAAGGATATGGAAGGTCTGGTCCCCAAGATTCTGGATAAATCCAAGGAGGAAATAACACTTGGCCTGGAAATGCTTGTCCGGGCATATGATCCTTGCATCTCCTGCTCTACCCATATGCTGAAAGTGGAGTTTGTATAAATCCCGCGGCAGTTTGGAATATGCCTAAAAAGAAACCGGTTACCAAGCATCCTGTCCTGATTCTCGGCATAGGTAACACCCTTCTTAAGGATGATGGGATTGGGATTCATGTCACGAGGAAACTGGAAAAACTACCACTCCATAAAAACGTGACGCTTATGGACGGCGGAACCGGAGGCCTTAATTTATTTGAGGCGATAACAACACACAAAAAAATCATTATCATAGACGCGATAGATTTGAAATCCGTTCCCGGCACGATTAAAAGGATAAGCCTGGATGAAGCCCGCCTTATCCTGGATGAAACGCACAGTTCAATGCACCAGAACAGTATTTCCGAGGTCTTTAAGCTGGCGGAATCATTAGGGAAGCGCCTGGATGTGGTCATATTCGGGATTCAGCCCAAGGAGGTAGCGGCGGGATTGGAACTGACACACGAGCTTAAAGCCGTTATTCCGGCTGCCATCCGGCAGATATTGGCGGAATTAAGATAGAGGTCTTAATCTACCGCGGTTCTTTTCCCCCCACTCCGCCCCGCAAGGCGGGACTGCGGGGGCGCCCAAATCTATTTTTCTTGTTGGGCACCCTCCATTATTTATTTTTAATTATCCCGATTTTATCGATCGGGATTGGTTCAAAGCCGAGTTTTAAGGCCGGGGATTTCGGGTTAAGCGTAAAATCGTATTTCTTGGGATTAACAAAGAGCGGGTTTTCGATTAGAGAGTTTGTGTCCATTCCTTTTCCCTGCCAGGCTTCCCATGGAAATCCGCCGAAAACGAATTTCCCTGCGTTTTCATTCCAGTAGATATTTTTGTCAAAGGCGAATTGGAAATCGCTGATATTGCCTTCGATAAGCTTGCCGCCATTCCAGTAAATGATGTTCTTTTCAAAGGTGAATCTCAGGTGCGGCTCCGGCCGGGTGAATTGCAGTTGCTGGTCGCGTCCAAAAGCGAATATATTGTTTCGTATGATGTTTTCTTTTCCGTAATGCTGGTGGAATCCGCCGTGCGTGGTGTTATAAACGATATTCTTTTCTGCCACGATGCCGGTGCTTCCTTCATCAAAGTAAATGCCCCAGCCGCCATACTGAAGTGCGCCGATATCATGGAACAGGTTATTTCTTATTACGGTGCCGGGCTGGATACCGAGCGTGTAGATGCCGGCCATATCGCTTAAGATGGGTGTGGCTTCTCCTGATTTGATGCCGATATTGTGCACATGGTTAGACTCCACTTTGTTATTGTTAGCCAGTGATTTGCCATAACCCCATGTCCATCCGATGGAGATGCCGGAATAATAAAAATCGTGAATCAGGTTATGCTTAAGCGTGTTATTATAACTTTGCCCAATCCATACGCCGATAGCGCTGTGGAAGATTACTCCCCCATCATGGATACGGCAGTTAGAGATTCCAGTATCATGGGTCTGTTCAGCAGGGTTTTCCCGGCAACCACATTCGCCTATTTTTATTCCGCCTGCGCCTAAATCAAAAATATCACAGTTTGTGACTACGTTATTCGCATTACCGCGGGAGAATTCCAGCCCATAGGTTCCGATATGTGATATCTCACAGTTTTCAAACCCGCAGTTCTGCATTCCTTCCGCGTAAACGGCGCCGGGCACACCGAAAGCCGCTTGGCAGAAGCCGCTCGTTTCCGGCGCCAGCCGCCATTCCGTATGGCTGAAAGTCAAGCCGGAAAAGGTAATATGCCGAATAAATTTGCCGGATTCTGGATTTCCCGACAATTTAACGAGTTGCGGAATGACCGGTGCAATCACCGCAGCATTATTAATGTCTTCGCCGGGCAAGGGATAATAGTAAAGAATTCCTCGTTCGCGGTCAAGATACCATTCGCCCGGAGAATCCAGTATGTCAGGAGAGTGTTCGACATAATAGAGGTCGTTTACATCCGGCAGGAATACGGTTCGGGCGGTAAAAGTGATTAGGTTTTTCTCATGGTCAATGGCTGAAACCGGTAGATGGGATTCTATCCAGCGGTTCATCAGGAGTACTTCAGTATCCTTGGTGTTTTGGATGGTTTTCAGGTCGTCGTGATGGAACCCGAAGGAAATTTGCCCGTCTGTCCACTGTGACTGGGGAGTTTTGTTCGGGACGGACGCTAATTTAAGGTAGCCCTTGTCCGGATAACGCGCGCGGGAGCGGCGTTGGCCATTTATCCAGAGTTGATGGAAAAACCATTTGCCGGATTTGACGTCGGGAATTTCTGTCATCGAGATATCTTTTCCGTTTAAGGCGGCTTTCTTCCATCCGGTAATAATCCGCCCGCCGCTTATTATAGGCTTTTCATCCATGTAGGCATTGAATGTAACCGGTGACTCATCAGCGCCGGAATCTTCCGGGCTGAAAACCAAAGGTTCGGATAGGAAGTAGGTTCCGTTGCGGATTGATATGGTAACAGGGGAATCCTGGTTCTTTTTGGTTTCGCGCAGGGCATTGCATGCCTTTTGCAGGGTGGCGAATGGGCCGTCTGTTTTTTCCTGGTTAGGAGAAGCAATTTTACCGGACCAGGCGTCATTGCCGTCCTGTGCCACGTAGAATGCCACAGTTGCCGATTTAGGTTTATCCGCTATTGCCAGGAGTATAATACAGAAGGTCAACACGCTCCAGATAACTTTTCTCATCTTTAATCCTTAAATCATCACGCGAGTAACCGTATTTTATGAATGGTTTAATGATTAGTCAATATATAGTGCTAATGCTGATGCGCAAACGTGTTAAAATCCCGGTTATTCATCGGGGTAAACCTGAGTTAGCCAGAGCGCCTTGCGAGATAAAGTAAAGAGGAGTTATTCTTCCTCTTCTTCCATATCTTCTTCATCATCGTCTTTAGGCTGCGGCCTTCTTTTCCGGCCCGACCCTTCACCGCCGCCCATCATCTGGCTGCCGATTTTCAAAGCCCCGTGGATGACTTTAGATATTTTCAGGTTAGACCAGAAGTTGACATTAATTTCATCCGGCTTATCCAGTCCAATCGTGCCGACGACAACCGTATCTTTTTCTACCCCGAACATCATTGCCTCAAGAGGGACCGGCAAGCGCATGCCGAAATCTTTCAGCATCCCCAATATGGAATGCAGGTTAAGCACGATTAAAAGTGAGGCGTTATTGACCGCCTCCGGCTTCAGCCCTTCTTTTTCCAGGGACGCCAATAATTTGTCCATTGTTTTGCCTTCTTTAGCGGTATCAATCATGTTTTTCAGGGGCTCGCAGTGCCTTTCAAAACCCATAATAAAGTTATTATCAAAAAAGGAATAAGGGGTTTCTTTGTCTTCCCCGTAGATTTTAACCCCGTTGTGTTCTGTTTCTTTATATTGGCCGAACTTGCCTCTGTCAAACCCCTTGACTGTTTCTTTCGCCTTCTCCGCGTCTTTAGCCGGGAAGATTACAAATCCGGTTGGTCCCCGCCGCCCTATTGTAGATAACGATACGCCGGCTCCCTGGTTAACCTGCCCGAAAATATCTTCCGGTTTGCTTCCCATTTCATTGGTCATTTCTTCGATTATTTCTTCCTCGGTATCATCTTCTCCGAAGTCATTCGCTTTGCTTAAAATATACTTAAATCCTTCTTCCCATATCTTGGCGGAATCTTTGCTAAAAGACCAGGTGGCGGTGAAGAAACTATCCGCCGGCATCATTTTTAAGAGCGATTTTTGGTCAGCCTGCTTGGAGCAGATAATCTTATAGAAACCGTGGCCCGGGTCAAGCCGGATGATTTCCGTGTCGCTAAACCGGTTATCCTTAATCGTTACTCCGAAGCAATAAGATTTAATCCTGGTCAGGTCCGTGGCGGATTCAAATTGCAGGTACCCCCTCAATGAACCCCGTCCAGTCGGGGAGAATGATGAGGCAATCAAATCTCCCGGCAGCATATATCCCCATAAATAGCTTTCGTTTCCCAGCCGTTCTTTGGCAAAGCGGTAATGCTCTTCATCCTGCATGCGTTTTTCCAGCCCGCCCGAGATTATCATTCCCTTAAATATTTCTTTATCCATTCCCAGTGCCAGCCCCCGCTCGTTAATCCATGCCCAGATGCCCGGCTTGATGCAAAAGACATCGTTGCCTTCGAGTTTTTCCTTTAGGAAAACATATTTTGCCAGCGGACCGGCAAAGAGTTCTTTGAGCTGGTCGGGTTTGTCAAAAGCTATTTCAGCAAACACATTCGGGATAGTCTGTTTATGGAACAGGTCGTCTTTTCCTTTGAGTTCGGCTTCGCTTGAGCCGTAATAGGCGATTTGGATGCCGTTAACGGAATCAATCAGCTGCCTGGCAACTTCCGCCGGAATGCCGGTTTCCTGGGCAATAATCGGCAGGTACATTTCATAGAGCTGCGTGGCGGTATTTTTAAGCTCACTATCCTCTTCCCAGCAAGGCAGTGATAAGAAAGCATCCTTGATTTTCTGGACATTCCGAAGGGCCAGATATGCGGAAATCTTAGGAGGTTTTAATGCGGCCGGTTTTGTATTTTGCTCCTCAATCCATTTTTGCCAGCATGCGACGGCCGCGGCCCGGCTTGGCTTGGAATCATACGGATTATAGCCGAAACGCTCGCCCGAGCTAATCCGGCTCAAACTGCTGCAGGCAGTGACCCGGACCATCGGGTTGTCATCGGACAAGCCTTTCAACAGGAAGTTGGTCGCTTCTTTAGTCCGGTAATTGCTCAAGCCGCCATAAGCCAGAATGCGCATATTTTCATCAGAGCTCTGCCCCGCTTTAATAAGTTCCGGAACGGCGTTTTCATCTTTCAGTTTGCCGAGCGCGTCCAGGGCAAGGTATTTGACGGAGTCGTTGCTGTCGTTAACCATTTTGGCGACTGCCGAAGTGGATTCTTTGGAAGGCAATTTGCCGATGATGTAGAGAAGTATGGCTTTGTTAATAGGTTCTGTCGTCGTTTCCAGATTCTTAACCAGTGCGGGGACGACTTCGCTGCCGGCGGATTTAAGACCCTTGTATAAATCTGCCGTGGCGCGCTGCAGCTGGTATGAGCTTAAAGCGCCGTAATACCGCAATGACCAGCTATCCACCAGATACTCGGGCCGCAAATCTTTAGTATCTATTTCGCTCAAGAGCGCCCTGATGCGCTCTTCGGCAAGCGCCGGGATTCTTATCCAGCCGCCGGTGGTATTAAGGATTTTTTTCGCCCGCATTTTTACTTCCGGTTCGGAGCTGTTATATGCCTCGATGGCAAAGGGAATGACCATCTTGCCCATCTTAATAAGTTCTTCCATGGCATTTTCACGGTCCTGCCATTCTTCGGCATTGAGTTGGGGAATAAGTTCTTTGATGCGTTTTTCCGCCGCCGGGGTAAGCGGTTCGTCTTTAATCTCAGGAACGGCGGCATCATCATAGTGGCCATCCCATGAGGGGCCCATTCCGACCACTAAAAAATTCGGGATGGCGATGGAAGCAAAACCCATCCCCATGCATCCGGCAAAAATTACCGCCATGGAAAATATCAGGGATAATCTTACAAGCATTCCTTTTGGCAGCCTGTTCATTTTTTATCCTCCATATTGTTAATTAACTGAGAACGCGATTTTGGCAAATAATAGATTACTATCGTTTTAAAGCGTTCCTGTCAAGTAATTGTCAGGTGATTTAAATTCATAATCAGCGTTATCCGCTCAATCGGCGTACTGATAATAGCGAAAATAATATTTCGGAAAGCGTAAAAAATATTACGAAAAACTTGACAAATCTTCACGAATTTGATATATTGCTTTTGTGAGGAAAGGAGAGATTATGGAAAAGAAGAATGCTAAAATCATCAAGAAACCCAGGGAAATCTTTCCCCCGGTGCCGATAAACCGCACCGAACCCGTCTTCACGAGCGGCGTAATCTCGCGCCTTCTCGATATTCCGGTCTGGGTCTTGAAGCAGCTTGACCGGGAAAAACTGGTCTCCCCTGACCGTAAGAAAAGCAAGGTCAGGCTTTACTCACAGGAGGAATTGAATAAACTCAGCCACATCTGGTACCTGATGAAGGAGCGCAAGGTCAAGGTGGACGGGGTCAAGGTGATACTGGAAATGGAAGAGACCATGTACACACATGGATTTTCCGCGCCCGGGATGGTCGGTTACAGCTCAGGGCGCTCGATTACGATTGTCTCGCGTAAAAGCGAGGGGAAAAACCTTAAGAAGTCCAAACAACAATAAAATTAAATATTGAAAGGAGCAAAATATGGGTAAGATAATAGGGATAGATTTGGGCACGACACTTTCTGTCGTCGCCGTCAGGGAAGGAGATGAAACCACGGTCATAACCAACAAGGAAGGCAGCCGTCTGACGCCCTCTGTCGTCGCGTTTACCGACAAAGGCGAGCGGCTTGTCGGGAATTTGGCCAAGAGGCAGGCGGTGATTAACCCGACCAACACCATTTATTCAATCAAGCGCTTTATGGGACGCCGTCGTTCGGAAGTCGGCCAGGAAGAAAAGATGGTCCCCTACAAAATAGTCGGCGGGCCTGATGACCTGGTCAAGGTGGAATCGCGCGGCAAGCAGTACTCCCCTCCCGAGATCTCCGCCATGGTCCTCCAGAACCTCAAAGAAACCGCGGAGGCGTATCTGGGCGAAAAAGTCACCGAGGCGGTCATAACCGTTCCGGCGTATTTTAACGACAGCCAGCGCCAGGCAACCAAGGATGCCGGCAGGATTGCCGGGCTTGATGTCAAGCGCATTATCAATGAACCGACTGCCGCGGCGCTTGCCTACGGGCTTGATAAAAAGAAGGCCGGAAAGATTGCCGTTTACGATTTAGGCGGAGGCACATTCGATATCTCCATCCTGGAAGTGGGCGATGGCGTGGTGGAAGTCCTTTCCACAAACGGAAATACCCATCTGGGTGGCGATGATTTCGACCAGCGGCTGATTAATTACGTGGCGGATGAATTCAAAAAGGAACAGGGAATAGATTTACGTAAAGACCAGATGGCGCTCCAGCGCCTGAAAGAAGCCTGCGAGAAAGCCAAATGCGAGCTTTCCAGCTCCATGGAAACGGAAATCAATCTTCCCTTTATCACGGCGGATGCCTCCGGACCAAAACACATGGTCATGAAGATTACCCGCGCCAAATTCGTCCAACTGGTGGATGATTTACTGCTCTCCAGCCTTGCGCCGTGCAAACAGGCATTGGCGGATGCGAAACTGAGCGTGGAAGAAATCAAGGAAGTGGTCATGGTCGGCGGCTCGACCAGGATTCCGAGAGTTTTGGAAATCGTCAAGGATTTCTTTAAGAAAGAGTTGAACAGAAGCGTCAATCCGGATGAAGTGGTCGGCGTCGGCGCGGCAATCCAGGGCGCGGTTCTGAAAGGCGATATCAAGGACGTCCTGCTTTTGGACGTCACCCCGCTTACCTTGGGCATAGAAACCCTGGGCGGAGTGCGGACGGCTTTAATCACCCGCAATACGACCATTCCGACCTCCAAGAAAGAGATATTCTCCACCGCCGGGGACAGCCAGACCGAGGTGGAAATCCACGTCCTGCAGGGCGAGCGCGAGATGGCCGCGGATAACCGGACTTTGGGCAAATTCAGATTGGCCGGCATTCCTCCGGCACCGCGCGGAGTCCCGCAAATCGAGGTCAGCTTTGATATCGATGCCAACGGAATACTCAACGTGGCGGCAAAGGATATGGCAACCGGCAAGAAGCAGTCGATTGTGATACAATCCTCTTCTGGACTGACCGAAAACGATATCAAGAAGATGGTGGATGAATCCAAGAAATACGAAGAGCAGGATAAGAAGAAGAAGGAGCTGATTGACGCCCGTAACCAGGCGGACCATTTGATATATGTAACGGAAAAGTCGGTGAGCGACATGGGGGATAAGATAAGCGCCGATGAAAAATCCAAGGTCACTTCCGCCTTAGAGGAGTTAAAGAAGGCGAAGGACAAGGATGACGCCGCGGATATCAAGAAAGCGATTGAAGGGGTGACCAGGGCGAGCCACACCTTTGCTCAGCGGATGTATGAAGAAGCGGCAAAGGCAAAGGGCGGCGCGGGCGCTCCCCCGCCCCAGGGAGAAGCTCCGGGAGAAGAGCCCAAGGGCAAGGAGAAAAAGTCAGACGAAAACGTCATCGACGCCGAATTCGAAGCCAAGTGAAGTGTGTTACATCAATCCGCCCTCGGATAAAGTATCCGAGGGCGGGTTTGACCAAGCCATCTGTCCCATCCTTAACAACAAACAGCCCAAACCGGCGAATGAAAGCATAAAAATACAGTTATCGTATTGTCAACAGAGAAGGTTTAGTGTATAACAAGGTGGAGTGAGGACCGTAGGGGTGGATTATGGGATGCAGGGGTAATAGGTATGGGATACACGGGTCAGTGGCATGGGATACACGGGTGAGTGGTATGTAATATATGGGTAAGTAGCGTGATATCCTGGGGTAGGCAGTATGGGATCCACGGGGGTGAGGGGGGTATATCCAGGGGGTAGGAGGGGGTACCCCACGGGGGGCAGGGGTGGCAGGCGGATATATATAGGAGGGGATTCTCTTCCCTGTTTTCTTAGCCGATCAGGAGCTTGCGTTTGGCCTGGTATTGCTTATCCAGCCGCTCTATCCTCTTATATAGTGTTTGGATTTCAATCCCCAATTCCATGGATAATTCGGGGCATCCCATCGGCATAACTCTTTTAACACAAGAATATTAGGACGACGATTTTTCACTTTTCCGTCTTTTCTTCCGGTCCACCTGAAGTCAGGGCAGGCGGGAATATTTTATTAACCCAGAGCGAAGCCTCCCATTCGGGATAGTTTTATTTATTTTCCGTTGGTCTAAAATAGCAGTATGACAATAAATTAACGATTAATCCCTCCACTCTGTATGTTCATTAGTTCAGTATGCTGTCCACTACAATAATATAATAGATTTAGGCGTCCCCTTTAGAGGGCTCTCCCCTGAATTCCGGAATTCTCATCACGGGCGCTATGGGATTACCGGGGTTTATTCGGCGCCGAGACGCGCAATCACCCGGCAAGGCGCCCCGTCTATTCGGTCGTATTTTATCGGCATTATGTAAATGGTAAATTCCGGCCGGTGTATCTTATCCAGGTTAACCAGGTTCTCCAGTATCAGGATATCCTTCCGGAAGAATATCTTGTGCAGGTCAAAGGGCGCGTTGTCCGGGCTGCAGCTATCCAGCCCAATAATGCCGATGCCTTTCCGCGCCAAGCCTTCGGCCAGCTTACGGCTGATGACCGGATTAGTCCGGAAATAATCGGCATCATACGCCTTGCGGCTATGGTCGGTCCGCAATAACACGATGTCATTGCGCCTTATGCGCGCTAACGGAATATCTATTTCCTTCTGCCCTTTGACATTGAATAATTTGGCCGTGCCGATAAAGCGACGGAGCGGGAACTCGGTCAGCTTCCTGCCCTTGGCCAGCATGTGCCAGGGCGCGTCAATGTGCGTGCCGAAATGGGTGTTAAGGGAAATCAGGTGCTTGGTATAACCGTCTTTCCGGATATTGGCCAGCTGGCGGAATTCCGGTTTCGGATCGCCCGGCCACAAGGGCGTTCGGGCATTCAAAGGCATGGTTAAATCTATCAGCTTCATATAGTTAATTAGCTAACTTTGCTAGGCTTTTTCTTCCGGGCGGCAATGCGCCTGATGACATTCGCGATAAACATTGGTGTGGCAACCGCGAACATGGCGAATCCGCCCCACCTGATCCATTTTAAGGCTTCTATCTCCTTTTCCATTACCTTGGCGGAGTAAAAGGCAATCAGGCAGATAAACCCGAGCGTAAAGATAAGCTGGTATAAATGCCGCTTCCTAATAAAAAGCCAGCCGAATACCACGGTGTGGATGATAAAGATAATAAGCAGAATAAGCGGCCACATCAGAGTTTATTTGTCAATCACAAACTTATATCCATACATCCAATTGCCGCTTTCCTCGCGCTTGTGCTTCCGGAAGACCATCTTTACGCGGGTGCCTGGTTTTTTCTCCGTTGGCCGGGCAGGCTTGACCTCATCCTCGGCGCAATCCATTACTTCGCTGATAATATGTATGCCGTCATCAAGTCGTATCAGGCAGATATTGCGCGGGGCGAGTTCGCCGTAACCCATGGCGGGATAGCCCATTATTTCTTTCTGCAGTGAGATGACCTCTCCGGTCCGAGCGCATTCGTACGGTTCCATATTAGATTTATGGCATTTGGGGCAGGGAAGACCGGTGCGCGGAGGGAACCATTTTTCCCCGCATTCCTTGCAGCGTGTGCCTTCCAGGCGGTAACGGCCTGCGCGTTCGCGCCAGGTTTTTATGGTCGAATAGCTTTCCAATCTTGGGATGAGTTCCGGAAACTGGCTGTTCATATTATGACCCTTTCTCTATCTTACTTCTTTTATTTTGCCGGTCGTGGTATCAATACCGATACTGAATGTTTTATCGGGATTGCCTTCCTCGCCTTTTGTCGACGTTATTCTTTTCCAGGCCGTATTATTCCCGACTTTTCCCCATTCGCGCAAGTCATCCGGCGGATTATTTTTGAGGTCGTAATTATCTTTTCCGCCCAGGTCTATAAACATCGCGATATTATTTATATCATACCTCCATGAAGATGGTGGTGCTCTGTGTAAACACCAGGCAAAGCTATCCTTGCTGTAAAACCGGTAAGTGTCGTTGCCTTCGATATTGAGATAGATGGCGATTGAGGTGGTGATGGCGGAGCCGATAAGCGTGCCGCCGCCTTCGTCTTTTATCCCGCTTTCTTCCAAAGTCTGCTCGCCTTCTTTATCCTTCCATTCCCAGGAGGAGGTCGTATCATCGCCGCCTTTATCGATAAACCAGGAAACGGATAAATCGTGCGCGCCGGCCAGGGAGATGGCGTGCCAGACGTGGTAAGTATCATTGCCTTCCTCATCCAGGAACATGGTCAGTCCCATATGGGCGGTGCCGGACTGGACGAAGAACGAGCCTTCGTATTTATCATTTCCTTTTTTATCGTGTAGGATGCCCGTTCCATACCAGTAGCCGGTTGCCTGCCCATAGACCCCGCACTGGTAGGAATCATCGCCTGATAAATCCTGGAGTATTCCGGTGCCGCCGGCCATGGAGTGGCCTCCGCTTAAATCCCCGCGCTGTCCCCAGCCGGCGCCCTGGCAGAAATTATAATTGCGCATATTATCGTGCCCGCCTTTTGCCGGGCTGAAGAGCTTGTAAGGCTCGGCAATATATGTATCGTTACCGTCGCGGTCGATGAGGAATCCGTAGCCGCCGGTAAATCCGAAGCCCTGGCTCGTGTAACAGGCATAGTATTTATCACTGCCGCCTGATTTAACCAATCCCGCCACGCCGAAAGAGGCGGAGCCTTGCGCGGCATAACGCCCTTCAAAGGAGTCGTCTCCCCCATCCACCCAAAGGAAGCCCACGCCAAAATAGCACATTCCCTGGGCATTATCAAAAGCGCGGAAGGTATCGTTGCCGCCGTGGTCAAAGAGGAATCCGTAGCCTAAAATGCCGGCGCCCTGGGCGCAAGGAGTTTTTTCATCGGCGAGGTAGCTATCATCACCGGACCAATCTATAACCGTGGAAACAGGGTGTTCCAGCTTCCAGGAAGCCCCGGCACTGCCGTTATAGGTATCTTTGCCTGCCAAATCTATGATGAGGAGATAATCGCTTGCGTTGTAGGTATTATCCTCCTTCTTCCCGCGGAATGCGACCTTGCCCAAAGGCGTATCAAATTCCATATCAATCAAATCAATATCAAGCTCGATTATTTGCTCGTCTTTAGGCTTCATTTCTTTTATTGCTACCAATTGCTGGTTTAGGAATTTTTCCATCTGGAGTGAGGCGGTAAGCGGGAAAAGTCCGCCGGTATAAAGGTCGTCGAAATCTATTTTAAGCCCGAAATCCCAGTTGATGATATCGCCGCCTTCGAATTCCGACTTTGGGTTAAATGCCTGCTGGGCGAATTCGAGCGCCTTTGGCCAGCGTTCTTTTGGGATATCGCGCAAGGCGCGGTCGCGGTAATATTTCGCCTCGCCGGCGGCGTAAACAAGTTTTGCCAGGGCGAGCTGGATTTCCGCTGGTGTATTTCTTATAAGGGCTTCGACATTCTCTTTTTCCGCCTCGCTTAATGTGGTTTCGCAACGCTCGTAAAGCATGCCGAGCGCCTCGATGAGCGGGTGTCCGGTTTTGGGCTCAAAGACAGGAGCGAAATCCTGTATCCCCGTTACACGGTGACCGGTCCTGATTGTGCCGATGGTAAATAAATCGTAGAGTCCGCCGACTTTTTGTGAGACGCTTTCGTTTGCATCGGCCAAGCCGTATACAAATTTTGGGAATTCCCACGGGCTTTTCCAGTAACGCTTAAAATGCGCCTGGACGAGAGCCTGTTGGGCGAGCATGGGGTCAACCAGGTCTTTATCAAAGCAGGCGGTTTCCCTGGTCTGCCCGCGTGAGTGTAACAGCGCGCCGATAAGGTCGGTCTCGGCAGCCGGTGCGGCCGTATTATTCCCGCAACCTGTAAGCATTGCGCCAAATACGAGCAAGCAGAAAACACGCTTCATCCGGTTATCCTTTCCTGACGACTCCGACTACATCGAGTGAATGATGCGTGCCGTAGGCATGCGCGACGGTGACTTTTGGGTTTTTTACCTGGCGCTCTCCGGCTTTGCCAAGAAGCTGGAGCCAATTTTCATACGCCTTGGACTGGAAATCGCCTCCGGCGGATGAATGGGCAAAGGCAATCGCTCCCCCATCGGTATTGGTCGGGCATTTGCCTTCTATGGCGGTCTGTCCATCCAAAACGAAGTGCCCGCCTTTTCCGGGTTGGCAGATGCCTAGCCATTCCATTGCCATGATGCCGTCGTAAAGGGAAAGGTCGTGCACCTGGGCGATATCGATATCTTCAGGCTTAATGCCGGCGATTTCATAGGCTTCTTCGGCGGCCAATTTTATAGCCGGCTGGTCAGCCATATCATACTTGGAGAAATTGCCGTTTTTATCCTGGAAGAAATAATGGTTGCCGATATAAACCGGCCTATGCATGTATGAGACGTTGATATAAATCTGGGGAAGTCCGAGCTTTTTGGCTTTTTCCTCGCTCATCAGGATGAGGCAGGTGGCCATATTGCGCCCGGTGGCGGTGCGCATCCGGTATCCGGCCGGGGATTGCTCATTGAGTTCATCATCGGTCGGCAAGGGTCCGGAATTATGCAGAGCCATCGGGTTTTTGCGGGCATACCAGTGGCACTGGTAAGACCATTTGGCGGCGGCTTTATCGTCGTAGCCGTATTTAAGCTTGTAATATTCTCCGCGAAGAGCGCCGTAATTTTCGTGGGTGAAGCCGAGCATATAATCAAAATCACACCAGTTGCCGATCGGGCCCATGGCATCGCGGAAATCGAAGTTATCAGGTTTATTAATTCCCAGGACAATGCCGACGTCGTAGCGTCCGGTGCCGATATAATTCCAGATGATATCGGCGCAGATGCCGCCGGCCGGGCATGCCTGAGAGAGAGAGACAAAAGGAATCGGGCTCATTCCAAGCGCGTCCGCGACGACGCTGCCTAAAGCGCCTTCGGTGATATTGCGTTCGTTATAGGAAATGGCGCCGATTTGGATATCAGCCGTGGTAAGATGCGCGGTGGCAAGGGCGTCTTTGACGACATTTGCCAGGTATTGCCGGTAGGATTGCCCCAAGACCGCCCTTTCCGGCGCGGAAGCCGAAGCGCCTGCCAGGACCACGTTGCGGAACTTCTTATTTGCCATCAGTCATCTCCTTAAATTCAGTTACTCATTGCCTTTTATCGCGTTTCGAAATTCGCCCAGGAAATATTTTACTATTTTCTTTTCGAAGGCGGTGGTGGTCACCAATAAGCCATCCTGTTCGACGGGTTTACCGGTATATTTCTTGGTTTTTTCCATAATCTGCTTGGAAAATGTTTCGTCGGTGGTTATTTTCTTGTCGGCCAGGGAAGTATCCGCGTAGAGCGCCGCGATAGACGCCCCGCCGATTGCGCCGATTACTTTTTTCTGGTCAACGGCCTGCTTCAATATTTCCAGGATGTTTTTATCCGACCAGAGGCTTTCGACGCCTTCTCCATTGGCCAGAAGCACGGCATCGAATTCCAGCTTGTCCAGTTTTTTATCGCCCGGCGTAATATTGATTAAGAAACATCCGTTCGTAATCAGGAACCGGTTGACCAGCTCCGCGTATTCGGATTTTCCATCCGGAGAAATGACCACTATTTTTTTCTCGGAAAGCTCGTAATTAGGCTTAAGCGCGGTCTTGACGGTATCGTTCCCGCGCTGAAGGGTGATCAGTATATATTTCTGGGTCTTAGCTAAACGCTTTTCCAGCTCCGAGCGGAAGTCATCCAATCCGTTAACCGGTTGTTCGTCGATATGGGTGATGATATCTCCCTCGGCAAGGCCGGCTTTTTGGGCGATGCCGTCTACCCTGACCACTCTTACGCCTTTTACGGTCGGGATGCGGTAAATCAGGCTGGTCGCAAGAGTCATCCTTTTGACGCCTAACCCGATATCATCATATCTAAGTTCTTTGAGTTCCCCGAACTGGTAGGCATATTCAACGGCCGGTTCATCTTCAAGGAGTTTACCGGTGATTAAATGTTCACCGTAACTTCCTTTTTTACCGCGAAGCACCTTTAGCTTAACCGTTGAACCGATTTCCATAGTGCTTAGTTTCCAGGTAAAATCGCGCATTTGTGCCTTATCCTTGGCGGAAACCGCGTTTCCGTTAAGTTCAACCAGGATATCGCCGTTCATCAAGCCGGCCTTGGCAGCCGGTGAATCCGGAATCACATAATCAATCAGGATTCCATCGGAGACCCCGAATATCTGTGCCAGTTCATCATAGATTTCACTGGAGATAAAATAAGGGAAATCGGCACGTTTAAAATATCCGTATTTCAGGTAATGGTCCTTAAGAACAAGGACAAAATTAATGGGGATGGTGAATCCCTGGCCGCCCCTTCCGCCGTAGGTATTGATTCCAATTACTTCGGCATCTTCGGTAAGAAGCGGGCCGCCGCTGTTTCCCGGATTAATGGAAGCGTCTGTTTGCAGCACCTTTGTGAATGTGGGCAAATCCGTCCGTTCGGTATTGCTGACGATACCGGCGGTAAGAGTTCGTTTCATCCCGCCGGGAGAACCGTAGGCGTAAACTTTCTGCCCGCTTTTTACGTTATCCGAATTGCCTATTTTTACCGGTGTCAAAGGCTCGCGAGGGTCTATTTTGATTAATGCCACATCCGGGTCGAGCGAATGGCCTATTACTTTCGCCTGGTAGCGCGTATTATCAAAAAGCGTAACGGTTATCTTTTTCGCGGTTGCTTTCGGGTCGTCTTCCTCACGGTCATAAAGAACTGAGGCAACTACGTGGCCGTTGGTCAGGATGTAACCATCTGCGGAGATGATAAAGCCGCTGCCGATGGCCTGTTCATGCTTTATTTCGACCACGCCCGGGTCGATTTTCTTTATAAGGGTATCCTCGGCATTAGGCGCGGGAGGCTGTTCCTCGACCGCGGGCGGTTCTATTTCCGGTTCCGTGGTCGGTTCTTCCTCTGGCGGAGAAATTTCTTCTGTTTCCTCCATAACTTCTTCCGATTCTTCCGCCATTTCCTCAGCTTCCTGCGCAAAAAGGCAAACGCTGCCGGCTAAAAAGAGAACGATAATCAATAATTTACGAATCATGTTTATTTCCTCCCTATTTTAAGATTTAACGCCTGCATTGTTTGGAAAGTTCCGCGCCACAGTTTTACCAAAACGACGTTTGGTTTTTCCCTGCGCACGGTTTCCACGGCTTTAATGAAATCTTCCAGGTTATTAATCGGCATAAAATTGAATTCCATTATAATATCGCCCTGGTAAATCAGGTATTCATTGGCCGATTCGGCAGTTGCGGCCGGGCTGCCCGGCATTACGGCGGTCACCAGGACACCTTCGCGGCGGGTCAGTTTCCAACCACGGTATTCGGCGTCGGTTATATTCTGGACGTTAAGGCCGATATCTTCTGCTTTGAATTCCTTGGGTTCCGGGCGTTCCTCGAATTTGCATTTGACTATTTTGGTTTCGCCGCCGCGTAAAACCTTAAAAGTGATTTCACGGTTCATTTCGGCATCCATGTATTTATTGAATTGCTCCGCCAATTGCGGCCCGCTTTTGGTCAGTTTTTGCCCGTCGACTTCGATAATCAAGTCGTCTTCTTTCATCCCGTTCTTATCGGCCGGGCTGTCGGCAATCACCGCTTCTACCAGCATGCTTTCCTTGGGGAATCCTTTTACCGTTGCATAATCTTCATTAATGGGCGTAAAATATATTCCAACCCATGGTTTCTTTTTCTCGTCTTCAAAGGAAGGCGGGTTCTTGGCTTTCGCGAAGATTTTATTTACAGCCCGTTTTATATCGTTCGCGGCAATCAGCTGCCCTTGCATTCCGATTCCGATGAGTTCGCCTTTAAGATTAACCACCACCGTTCCGGTGCCGATGTTCAATCCATTGACCAGCACCTGGTCAAAAAAGCCTTCCTGGGTTCCCCTGACCATCCCCACCTCGGAGAGTTTTTGGTAATCGAGGTCTTTTCCGGAAGTGTTAATTCCTATCAGCCATTCGCCTATGCCCGCCTGGGCGATTTTTTCCAGTGAAATCGGGGTGATTTTAACTTCGGGCGGCAATTTAACCTTAATGATAGACATATAACGCTTATCATCTGATTGGACGAGTTTTGCCGTATATTCCTCTTTGTTTATCCAGACGGAAATTTTCCTGATGGTATCTTTTTTCAAATAAGCCGGTATAAACATATTATTTTCCGCATCAATGAATATGCCGGTCATACGATCCGGATCACGGTCGCCGGTAAGAGCAATTTCCACGTAAGCGACGGACGGTCCAACCATCCGGCTGATATCGTTGACGGAATTCTTAACCGCGGATAAAACCCGAACCCCTTCCGGGACATTCGGCTCCCCGGCCTGTTTGTTTCCCGGCGCGGTGCAGGCCGGCATCAAAGATGCCAGTATAACGCACCCGCACAATACCTTTCTTATTGCTTTCATGTGTTTCCTTTCATTTATATATATGTAAAATCAATCAACAGCCCATCTTCAATCCCATGCGTTCATTTTCTATCATGCTGAACAGTTTTTCCGGGACCCTGGTCGGGTAATTTCCGGTGAAACAGGCGGTGCAAACAGAGTCTCCGAATTTGATGCTTTTTATCAGTCCTTCGACGGTTTGGTAAATCAGGGCATCCACCCCTATTTCCCGGGCTATTTTTTCTTCGCTTTTATTGCGGGCGATGAATTCGCCCTTGGTCTGCATGTCGATTCCGTAAACGCACGGATGTCTTAAAGGAGGGGAAAAGACCCCGAAATAGACCTTTTTCGCGCCGGCGCTCCTTATCATATTGACCAGCTCCCGGGAAGTTGTTCCGCGGACGATGCTGTCATCCACCAAAAGAACGTCTTTGCCGTTTATTTCCTCGCGTATCGGGTTTAGCTTTTGCCTGACCGATTGTTCCCGCTTGGTTTGGTCCGGCATGATAAATGTCCGGCCGATATAGCGGTTTTTGATTAAGCCTTCGCGATGAGGTATTTTAAGGTATTCGGCAACCGCGGACGCCGCCGGGCGGGATGTATCCGGAATCGGGATGACCACATCCGGTTTTACGCCTAACTGTTTAACCCTTTTGGCCAGTTCCAAGCCCAGCCTGAATCTGGCGGAATAGACATTAATTCCTTCTATGACAGAATCCGGTCGGGCAAAATACACCCATTCAAAGATGCATGGCGTGTGCTTTGCGGTTACCAGCCTTTTACGGTAAAGTTTTCTTCCTTCCTTAAAGAATCTCGGGGTTTCTTCGATATAAACGACTTCGCCTGGTGCGATATCCCCCATAATATTGTATCCGAGGATATCCAGGGCGGCGCTTTCGGAAGCGAAAGCGTAATCATCGTCCTTTTTTCCCATAACCAGCGGTTTTATGCCGTGAGGGTCCCGGAACGCCACAATGCCGTGCCCGGCAATTACCGCCACGGCAGAATAGCTTCCCTCAGCCCGCTTGTATACACGTTTAACAGTTTGATAAATAGCGTCCACGGAAAGCTTGCAAAGATTTTCCGCCATAAGCTCATCGGCGAAAACATTCAAAAGAGCTTCGACATCGCAGCCTGAATTAAGGTGGCGGAAATCCTTGCGGAAAAGTTCTTTTTTAAGCTCGAAATAGTTTACCAGATTGCCGTTATGGACCATGGCGATTCCAAAAGGCGAGTTTACGTAAAAAGGCTGGGCGTCATCCGCGCCGCCGCCGCCCACAGTCGGGTAGCGCACGTGGCCGATTCCCATATTGCCGGTCAATCTGGAGAGGTTTTTGGAATTGAAAACATTCTGGACCAGGCCGTCGCCTTTTTTAAGGTTGAATTTCTCTGAAAATGTCGCGATACCAGCGGCGTCCTGCCCCCGGTGCTGGAGCGCATTTAAGCCCTGATATAATTCCAGAACCACGTCTTTACTGCCGCAAATCCCTAATACGCCGCACATTCTTTATTATGCCTCAATTTGCAAAACAGAAACCATACTCTATACTTTAAATCAAAGATTTTGTCAAGATAACTTTCATAATGATTTATCGAAAACTTACCGATAATATAGATGTTAATAAATAAAATATGAAAGAGATGCTAATTGCCGGAGGGTTGCTCCTTCTTTCCAATATTTTCATGATTACCGCCTGGTACGGGCACCTTAAATATAAAACATCGCCTTTATTTATTGCCATTGCAGTCAGCTGGGGAATTGCTTTTTTCGAATACTGCATACAGGTGCCGGCAAACCGCATAGGTTATAAAAGCTGTTCCGCCTACCAGCTGAAAGTAATGCAGGAGTGCATTACGATACTTGTTTTTATGGCGTTTGCCTGGCTTTATCTTAATGAGGGCATTAGCTGGCGTTATTTGGTGGCCTTCGGGTTGATTGTCCTGGCAGCCGTTATCGCTTTTTATCCCGCTTCGAAACTCCCGTGCTGAAGTCGATTATTTCCTTTGCGATATCCTTACCGGTAACTTTTTCCAATCCTTCGAATCCTGGCGAGGCATTGACTTCAATGATTAGCGGGCCGCGTTTCGATTCCAATATATCCACTCCGCCTATTTGCAAGCCCAGCGCCTTAACCGCCTTTTTAGCCAGCGTTTTGTAAAGCGCCGGAAGTTTTATCAGTTCTCCCCTGCCGCCCTGATGAATATTGGAGCGGAAATCATTACGCGGTGCGTATCTCTTCATCCCGCCGATTACTTTATTCCCGATAACCAGTATCCGTATGTCTTGCCCTTTCGATTCCGGTATATATTCCTGCAAGATTGCATCGTGGTCGGCATCCCAATTTGCTTTAAGAAGGGCGTATAATTCTTTCATCGTTTTAGCCAATGCCACGCCTATTCCTTGAGAGCCGCGCAAAGGCTTAATTACAATCGGTAAGCCGCCCAATTGTTTAACCGTTTTGCCAAGCGACTTCCGCGAACGCAGCATTACGGTTTTTAGCACCGGCAACCCTTTTGCTTTCAGCACCATTAATGAAACGAATTTATCCTTGGCAAGGTAAATAGCAGCAGACCCATTGACCGCTGGTATTCCGGAAAGCTCAAAATATTTAACCAAGGCGAGCGAATATTCAATCGCAACATTTCCAATTCTGGGGAGAATCAAATCGAATCTTGGTCTGGAATTTTGTATTTGTTCTTTGGAGTTTGTAATTACATATTTAAGCGGATCTATCACCGTGACAGAATGGCCCGATTCCCGACAGGTCTCAACCAAACGCATTGTGGCATAATAACGTTCCCGGCGGGAAAGAATCAGTATATTCATATCGGTTTTTATTTTGGAGGGTTACAAACTTTACAGGGCAAATAATTTTTCTTGGCGTTTTCCAATCTTAGCGCGGTTTTATTTTTACCTAAATCGGCACATCCTTCTTTATGGTATTTCGTTCCGGTAGGTGATATATATACGATTATCTTTGTTAGGGTGGTTCGGCTGGTTGAATTAACCGGAGTAATTGAGCGTTTCCCTGGGACAGAAATCGTCTGTGAATCGTCATGATTTTTACCGCAGCCGTAAACCAAGGTTAGAAGTATCCATATTATTGTTGCGAGTGTTTTATGCATCTTTTTGAATCGGCTTTTTTACGGTTATTTCGTAAGTTTAAATGAGTTGAAAAACGCCAGTATTTCCGGTTTTTCTGCCGCATCCTTGCTGTTATTCAAATGAACAATTTGGTAAATCCTGTTTTTTACCAAGAGGAAAACAGCCTGGCCATAAAGCTCCAGTTCCTGGTGTTTCCCAGAGAAGTAAATTTTACGCCCCTGATTGCCATCTATTGAGTAATGCTCTTCTTTTTCAAGTTTACCCCCGGTATTTTTCATGGCGTTGTCACGCTCATTGTTTAGGATAGTTTCGATGCTCATTTTTGCAATAGCTTCTTTGGGGTAATCGCAAAAACTGATCATGCATGCTCCTTCAGGTGTTTCAGATAGGTACGTAGTCATTATAACATTAGAAAGATTGTCAGGGATATTTTGCGTCTTTTTCTCCGCCGAAGGGTATCCTGAAGGGAAAGTGATGCTGAATTTACCTTCAGGTGATGTCAATGTTTCCCGGGCGTCGTGACTGCATCCCCATACTATGACGCATAGGGCAAGTGCTAAAGACAAAGTGTATCTTTCCCGTTTTATCAAGTTTTTACGTCGTCTTTGTTTTAATAGTATGTTATATAAAGATCCTGCATGCACCCCTGGCATCGTGTGCATAATTCAAATGACTTTGATGACTTACGGGTGATTCCTTCTCCGCGGCAATTCGGGCAGAATTCGGTTTTTCGGTCGACTCCTTTGCCCTGTCGTTCGCCGAAATATGCAAGTAGCCAGTCTTTTTTAGATGATGCCGTAGCGTTTTTCCACCAGGTATCTGAATTAAGCAGTTTCTTTTTCTGGGAAGCATCGCTTTTTGCTTGGTTTATCAGAGCCATTTTTTCTTCGTAACGGGCATATTCGCTTATATCGGAAGGGTCTGGAGCTTTCATTGACGATGCTTTAAGGAATGAACCATCGCCGTATGATATCGTGCGCTTTTTGCTTTGCTCCAGAGTGCGTGTTTTCCACATCTTATCAATTTCCGCTTCTTCCATGTCCATTTTCTCGGCGACTTTACTGGTAACTTCTTTAAGAAGATAAGTATCCGCATATTGAGTGACTATCGAATATGAGAGTTTATTATCAAATGCTATTTTTGACACAGAGGCTTCAACTGTTTTATAATACTCACCAATAATGCGTTTTACCAAGTCGTTTGTTACATCCTGCGTGTTTTTCTTTTCGTAATCGGTTATTTTTTGCTGGGTTTCCTGAAAGATTTTTTGTGCATCAGGATTGTTTTTAAATTCCGGCATTTTTTTTAACTTATCCAGTGCGGTGGCCGCATCCTTTGTTTTCCCTTTTAACAGGACATTTTCGATTTTCTGTATTTCCTGCTTAAGTGCAGCGAGATTCATTTCAGCAACTCTTTTCTCGACTTTTTCTTTGTAGCTGGCGTCTAAGCTAACTGCTTTATCGAAGTGTAAGCGGGCTTTGTCCAGGGCGACTAAGGTTGCAACACAGTATTCCGCCAGTTTGTAATTATCTTCAGCTTTGGCCAAATCATATTTTTTGACTTCCATGTCGTAAGCTTCCTGGGGGGTGTAAATATCAAGAATAGAAACCTTTGTCTTTTCGGAAAGCCAGATATTGTCCAATGGAATTATTTTTTCTCCATCTTTGGTTTTAATGGTCAATTCTTTGTCTGTTTCGGAGATTTTTATTCCAACCATGGTTTTGCCGCTTTTAAGGTAAATACGCTCGGCTTCCACCTGATTTCCTTGGATTTTTATATCGAGAAAATCGTAGAGCCGGGTGATTTCTTCCTGTGGTAATTGAGTCCATTTAAACCGGATAATAGCCTCCGACCCCCATTTTTTAAAGTCAAAGCCGTTATCATCCCAATCAGTAATTTCACCCTGAACATATGAGCCGTCGCGTAACTTGATGCTGACGGCGTGCAATCCGGTCACAGTTGAGAAAGTCAGGATAAGAATGAGCAAGATTAACAACCGGTTTTTAGTTGGCATAAATCGAGCCCTCCGTATTATTAAAACAACTGAGGTATAACCTGTTTGGTATAATCCAACAGGTAATTTGCGGCAGTTTGTGCGTCTGTGAATTCAAGAGCGTGTTTCGCTACCTGCCTGGCTTCGTCCATGGAAACCGAACGAATGACTTTTTTTATTTCCGGAACAACTATCGGCGCCATGCTGAAGACTTTCAAGCCCAGGCCCAAAAGCAGTATGGTATAAACTACATTTCCGGACATTTCGCCGCACATAGCTACTATTTTACCATTTTCTCCGCCAATATCAATAACTTTTTTGATTAATCTTAATACTGCCGGGTTGGTTGGTTGGTATAAAGACGCGACGCCTTCGTTACCGCGGTCTACCGCTAGGGTATACTGGATAAGGTCGTTGGTCCCGATGCTGAAAAAATCCACTTCTTTTATCAGGATATCCGCAATGACGGCGGCCGAAGGGACTTCGATCATTATGCCGATTTTAACATCAGGGTTAAAAAGTATCTTTTCTTTTCTCAATTCATTTTGCACATCTTTTAAAATGGCTTTTGCCTTAATCACTTCTTCCAGTGAAGAAATCATCGGGAACATTATGCTGATGTTGCCGAATTCAGAGGCGCGTAAAATAGCGCGTAGCTGGGTTTTAAATAAGTCAATATGGCGCAGGGAAAAACGTATTGCCCGGATGCCCAGGTAAGGGTTTTGTTCAGTGGATTGTCCGTCAATAGGCAATTTATCGGCGCCTAGATCGAGCGTCCGGATGACTATTTCCTTGTCATCCATTTGGCGTATTATTTTCTTGAAAACTTCCAGCTGTTCCTGCTCGCTTGGTAATTTTTCTATCGAGGGGTAGAAAAACTCAGTCCTTAATAATCCGATGCCGGCGGCGCCGTGCTTTACGGCTGTAGGCACTTCATCAGGCAAATCAATATTAACATAAAGGTTAATGCGATATCCATCTTTGGTTTCAGCAGGTAATTTTTTGCTTTCTTCGAGCAACTGGCGTTCGTAGACTACAAAATTACGTTCTTTTGCGGAGTATTTTTTGATTGTTTCGGAATCCGGATTTATTATTACCACGCCGCTGTTACCGTCAATGATAATGGTGTCTCCACCGGAAATATCCAAGGTGATGGTGTTTAACCCGACTACGGCCGGAATCCCTATAGACCTGGCAATAATTGCTGTATGGGAAGTAGTTCCCCCTGCGTCCGTAGCAAATCCTTTTACCTTGCTGCGGTCAAGAAGAATTGTTTGTGATGGTGTTAAGTCGTGAGCGACCACAACGACTTCATTTTTAAGGTCACTCAATTCATCGCTTTTCGTTTTAAGGAGTTTTTGGAGGAGTCTGCGTTCAATATCATAAATATCCTGAACGCGGTTGGCAAAAAACGCATCATCTGCGGAAACAAGCGCCTTGGCATACTTTTTAAAAGTGAGCGTGACGGCATATTCCGGGAGATATTTATTTTCCTTGATAAGTTTAATCACCTGTTGGTGCAGGTGTTTATCCTGCAGCATTTGTATGTGAGCGCTGATAATCGGATCGGTCTTTTCACGCAGATTAGGAGAGAGCCGTCTTCTAATGTCATTAAAACTGTCAATAGCTTCAGTGACCGCTTCGGAAAAACGGTTTATTTCGTGCGCTATATTTTTCTGCTCGACCCGGTGTTCCGGTATCTGATATGCTTCCGTATCTAAAAGGAACGCATTCGCGATGCAAATGCCGGGTGAAGCCGGAATCCCTTTTTTGATCAGCATATGTTTACTCTTCGCCGAATTTTGAATTAATAAGTTTTTGGATGGCATCAATAGCCGCTTCGGCATCCGGTCCATCCACCTTTATTGTCAGTGACGTCCCGCCCGTAGCGGCCAGCGTCAATAAATCCATAATGCTTTTTGCGTTTGCCTGAAGGGATTCTTTGATAATTATAACATCAGATTTATATTTTGACGCCAGTTCCGCCAGCTGCGCCGAAGGCCGGACATGCAAACCCAGTTTATTTTCCAGGCGGATTATTCGCTCAACTGCCATTGTTCGCTATTTGAGTAACTCATCTGCTTCATTGAGCACGTCGGCAATTGCTTTTATATCTTTTGCGCTTTTAAGGAATTTGCAAAAATTCTGTTGCTTGATAGCGCGCGAGATATGTTGGAGCGCCGCTAAATTAGCCTCAGGCTTTTCAGCAGGAGCAAGTATTAAGAAAACTAAGTGTACCGGCATGCCGTCCACTGCGTTAAACTCTATTCCGCTTGGTGAGCGCCCGAAAGCACCCACTACTTTATCCAGTCCCTCAAGTTTTGCATGAGGAACGGCTATCCCGTTGCCGATTCCGGTGCTTCCGATTTTTTCACGCTTAATCAAAAGTTCAACAACATCGTTAACTTTAAATCCGGGAAGCCCGAAAACATCTTTTATTTTTTCGACCATTTCTTTGATAACGTCTTTTTTACCAGTGGTTTGCAGTTCTTTAACGACCGAGGTGCTCGGCAGAAATTCGCTGAATTTCATGATTTTAACTCCTTCTATTTAATACCAATCATTTTGCTTGAATTCATTGTCTTTTTTACGCTTGGTTTTCTTCTGTTCTTTCAGTGCATCTTTAAACCCTTTGCCGTGATGTCCTTTGATTTTGTCTTTTTCCCGGCCCAACTGCTTTTCTATTTTTCCAAATACTACGTCAATCACGTTTATAAGATTACGCTCGGTGGAATGTGCTACCATGGTGACACGATGAGGTCCTTTTGCTATTACCTCGACTTCATAGATATTCTTGTTGAAATTAACTATTACGTCAATCCTGCTTATACGGTCAAAATATCTGATAAGCCGGTTGCATCTGTCCTCGATAAATGCTTTTAAGTCCGCGGTGATTTCTAAATGTCGCGCCGTGATATTTATCATATAAAAAGTTATCTCCCCAAAGCCAGGCGTTCGCCGAAATAGCGTTCCAACCCGGTTTCTTTGAAAATTTTCTCTGCCGTAATATTAAAATCGTAAGGGACCCGCCGGAAGCTTATGGTTTTACCGTCGAAAATAACGTAACAGGCACGATTGTCCCCGTCGCGGGGTTGTCCGACTGACCCGTCGTTAACGATGACTTTTACTCCTTCCTTGATTTCGTACGTATAGTTTATTTCATCAGGGGCAAGGAATTTATATTTTCCGTTATCATCCTCTTTTGGGATAATTCCCGGGTCATGGGTATGCCCGACAAAGCACACGTGCTTTATCATGCTGAAAATCTCGTCCAGTTTGCCGGCCCCGCCGAACTGGTCATCGCAATCCGTTCGTAAAATATACTCGGTGGTAGGCTGGCGCGGAGAAGCATGGACGTATAGCACGTCTCCATCCTGATGGATATTGGGCAGCGTTTCGATGAATTTCCACCTGTCCTTTTTTATTTTAGGGCTAAGCCAGTTAGGCTTAAGCTGGTTACGTGTCCATTCCAGTGCTTTTCGCGCCCTCAAGGTAAATCCGACCGGCTCTTCAATGAGTCCTTCATCATGATTTCCCATTAAAACCATCTTGAAATTTCTTACTATGTCTATGCACTCACCCGGGTTCGGGCCGTAGCCGATGACATCGCCAAGGCAGATGATATCCTTGATATTCTGGTCCTGGATATCTTTGACTACTGCTTGGAGTGCTTCAAGGTTGGAATGTATGTCAGAGACAATGGCAAATGGGTCAGGCATATTTTCTCGTTTGATTACTTGTTATTTCGGCTAAACGCTATCATATATTATCGGCTTATTCAAGTAATTTCTGATATAATTTGTGGACTTTCTCGACCATGGTTTTACCGTCAAACCAGTCTTTGACCAGTTCATATCCCCGGTTTCCCATTTTCCGCGCATTGGCATCGTCAGACAATAACGTTTCCACCGCGCTATAAAGGGCGTTGGCGTCTTTTGGGGTCACCAGGAACCCGGTTTTTCCGTTAATAATGACCTCCCCTGCCCCATCCAACTCGAATGATACGGCCGGCTTTTTCATGATTAATGCCTGTGGTAAGGCGCGTGCCAGCCCTTCCCTCAATGACGGGTGAACCAGGACATTCATCAGGCGTATGAGATGCGGAATTAATTCCGGTTTGACATGCCCGGTAAAGACAAAGTGCTTTTCCATGCCTTTGCGTGCAATTTCATCCTCTATCTGTGTCCTCAGGATTCCGTCTCCGACAAGCATAAACTTTACGTCCGGGAACTTCGCTATCAGGCGCGGGGCAATCTCCAGCAAAAACTCATGCCCCTTTAAAGGGAATAAACGCGCCACCGTGCCGATGACTTTATCCGTTTCGGCAATTCCATATTTGGTGCGCAGTTCATCCGTCCTATCCGGCTCGCCGAGGAAGTTTTCCAGCTCTATCCCGCTCCGGATGGTTTCAAACTGTTCCCTGCGGCCCACCCCAGCGGCCAGCGATTGCCTGGTCATGGCGTCCGCTATGCTTATGAGTTTCGTGGTAAAAGGCGCGCAAAACCTTTCCGCCAGTATATAAAACAGGTTCACCAGCTTATTCTGGAACGGATGGAACGGCAATCCGTATATGCTGTGGACGATTGTTTTTACCCCGGCCATCTTGGCGGCTAATCGTCCCAATATGCCTGCCTTTGAGCTGTGCGTATGGACGATATCCGGCCTCATGTTGCTTATCAAGCGGTAAATTTTTATAAAAGCGATAAAGTCCCTTATCGGGCAGATGTTGCGCCGTAGTTCCGGTATGAAAAGCAGGTTGATTTTATATCCTTTGGCGCGGGTGACGAGTTCCCCTTCTGGACCGATTGCCGGCCCGGTTGCAAGATAAATCTGGTATTGCGGCTTTTTCTGGAGGCCGTTAACGAGTAATAATGTATCTTCCTGTGCCCCGCCGAGAATCAAACGGGTGATTATATGTAATACTCTCGTCGGCTTGGCCGGTTTCATTTAGCGGTTTCCTTTTGTTCCGGTTTGTCAATATTGTTTTTGGTGATCCTGACGAAATATTGAATTTTATCCCGGTAGGTTTTCGGCATGAAAAAGATTACATTCCTGGTGTATTTTAAGACAGGCACGGTTAGGAACGAGTTCTTCAGCGTTGCAATCCCGAAAGCAGGGTAATATATAAGTCCCAGCAAAACAAAACCGCAGATAAGAGCGCTTTTTAGAAGCCCGAAAATCCCTCCGAATATCTGGTCGGCAAGCTTCAGCTTCACTTTCTCGACAGCCTTTTCCACGAACCAGCTGATAAAAAACATGATGAGATACATTATCAAAAACACAAAGAGGTATATAATCAGCTGGGCGACAAACTGGCTGTTAACCTTATCGGAAAGCCAATCCGCCAAAGGTTCGTGGATAATCAAGGTGATATAAACCGCAAGGATTAAAAACACAAAGCGCGAAAATTGCCAGATAAACCCGCTGAAAAACCCTAAAGTGATTCCGCCAAGCAGAATCACAATAAGTATAATATCAATTGCCCAGCCCATATTTTTTAATACTCTATCTTCAAAAGGCACAATCCGTGCGCCGGCATGGTCGGCCCGGCTTTGTTGCGGTCGCGCGATTTCAATATCTTCTTGATGTCCTCCGGGCTTATTTTCCCTTTGCCTGCCAGAAGCAGTGTACCGGCAATCGTCCTGACCATATTGTAAAGGAATCCGTTTCCTTTTACCATTATTTGGATGATGCGGTTTTCCCGTCCGTAAATATCGCGGATGCTGAGCCCGTTGAACATCGTAGTCGCCTCTTTAACGCTTATGGAATAAATGGTTCTGATGTTGTGGTATCTGCGGTTACGTTCAGAAGGCGAGCCGAAGGCACCGAAATCATGTTTCCCTTTTAAATACCGCGCGGCTTTCATCATCGCTTTTATATCCAGCCCGCTATCTTTGGAGTAATAGGCGAAGTTACGCTGTAAAGCCGATGATGTCGCCCCGTTGATTACAGTATAGCAATATGTCTTTGATTTCGCCTGGAATTGGGCGTTGAATTTATCCGGGGCTTGTTCAGCCCGGCGGATGATAATATCGCGCGGCAGATAGGCGTTAATGGCGGCGCGCAGGCGCTCCGGCGGTAATTTGGTTTGAGAGCTGAAATTAGCCACCTGGCCGAAGGCATGGACTCCGGTATCCGTCCGGCTGGCGCCGTAGAGTATCGGTTTTTCCCCGGTCGCTTTTTGGATAGCCTTTAGCACGGTTTCCTGGATAGTGGCGTGGTGGCCGTTTTGGCTTTGCCACCCGAAGTAGCCCGATCCGTCGTATTCGATAGTCAGTTTTATGTTTCTTTTCACTGTAGCATCCATTTATACCAATTATTTTTGATAGGGTCAAGAAATGATTATGCTGGGCAATGCCGGAGAAAAGAAAAGGTGGAGTCCCGATAAATCGGGACGACATTCCCGAGCCTCTACCATAATAAAACATAATAAGGCGTCCCCCGCAACGTAGTGAAGAGGGGAAATAAAATAAAGGGGGGCGGCCATCCCAAAACCAATCATGAGACCGCCCTCTAACTCTTTAGACTCCAAGAACTCTTTCGACTCCACGGACTCTATTATACTTGGTTCATTTTCACCGATAGATACAACTGCGGAACGTCTTTACAAAAGGGTCCGTTATCCTTCATAACGTCACTTGACTGCGCAATTTGGAGTAAGATGATTCAGCTCCAAGGCATTACTTATCATTACTGAATATGCTAATTATCCGAAGTATTTACTGCGGAAAGAATCATATCAATCTGAGTCCAATAAACTTTGGAACGGCTAAAGACTTCGCACCCTACCAGATAAGTAATCTACCCCCTCCCTACCCGTATACCCTATACCCCCTGCCATACCCCTATCCGGAGTATCCCGAACCCGGAAAGGGAGTATATAGATTTTCTATCCGGAGGGAATAAAATAGCCTGAACCACCCGGAGCCGGTATCACCACCACCTATACCCACCTACCCTATACCTCCCTCCCTACCCGCATCCGGAGCGTCTAAAGCACTTAGAGGGTATGTCCGACGGAAAATAAGATTAACAAGACGTTTTGCCTGTCCCACTTATTTAAAGCGGCATTTTATGTTAAGAATAATTCATTCGTAGTCGTTGATTTTGTTGGGGTTGGCAAGAGTGTCCCAGCTCCCAGACACTATGTATATACGGCATGGTAAGCAAAAAGGGACAGGAAAAATTTGAGCATTTTGAAAATAGTTTCCAACCCCAGATAAATAAAGATGTTGGAAATACATAAATTTTCGCTTTACAAAATTTTGTAGGGGGGAGGGGTGGCAGTGGGGAGTGGTATGGCATGCACTCACCCGGCATATAGCGTGCACTCTCCCAGCGTATGGCATATACTCCCCCCGCATAGAGCATATACTGCCCCGGCATTCGGTATGCACCCGCCCCGCGTATAGCGTGCCCCCTTCCCTCATAGAGCGTATACTACCCCCTGATTCGGTATACACTCCCCTCGCATAGGGTATGCACCCTCACCGCGTATAGCGTGCACTCCCCCTCAGTTCGGTATACACTCCCCCGGCATATGGCATGCACTCCCCCAGCATACAGTATACACTCTCCCCGCACAGAGCATAAGGTGTCTACTTAACTTTCCTTACCGACAGGAAATGTTCATCGTTAATGGCAAGGCAGGTTTAACCCGCCTGTTTTGGTGTGGTACAGATACTACTTAACAATTACACTCCAGTTGCTTAATATCTAATAGAGCAAAAATAGGGTATTCTTGAACTGTTGCTCCTTCAACTGATTTTTTAGCAGATTCGGCAAGCATATCTAAGTTTTCTAAATCTGAATATTTAAGCTCTCTGCTAAAGCCAATAATAGGACCTTGTTGCGTTCCGGGAGTATTAGTTTCTGTTAGTTTTTCTCCTCGTGATCCTCCTCGTGCTCTTGTTCTTTTCAACCCAAACGAATCTATAAAATCAATCGAATTGTTGCCACAATACGTATATAGATTAAACAACTCGTCATCACGCTCAGGGTCGGTTTGGAGGAATCTACCTAAAGTCGTGCTGTAGGTTCTGGCTCTATAGAAATACAAACCAGTTTCTGCGTCAAGTTCCCTGCCGGTAAACAAGAACCTATTCCCTATCACGGATTCTGTCCGTTCAGTTGTTCCATCCGGAGCATAAATCTTTGTCTTGCCGTAAGCTTCGTATTTATCAAATTGTCAAAGAACAGTAATTGTTTCTATTGCTATTTTAATTCATTAGAAGGAATTAATCTCGCGCCAGTCAACTCATTGCTAATGATTAATTCTTTCACTTTTTCAGCAACCAATATAATTCTCGGATAGCCGACAACGGTAAATACGTCACTTCCATCCCAAGTTCTCTCGTTCACAATTATTCCATGTTTAAAGCCAGAATATATTTTTAATCCACAATAGTCGCATTTTTCTTTGAGGGAAATACCTGATTTTTTATCAGCATCCCCACCCTTTCCAGTCACGGTGAATTCCCATAGTTTATAAGATAATTTTATTTTAGCCTTATTAACTTCAACCGGTTTAAGTTTATATCCAGTTATTTTATTCTCATGTAATATCTTTGCAATTTTATCTGTAATTATACATTCACTTAAAAAAGTCCACAAAAAATCACCAGTTGTCTTGCTTGGGATATCAATTTTTAACGTTCCAACTCTATCGCCATTCCTTTGGTGACCTTTATATCTTGGGCATTTAATACTTTTCCAATCCGTATCCAACGCATAATCAATATGTTTAAATCGATGGTCATTCCACATATGATAGAAATTCATAATTTCTCCTTCCTGTTAAATACCAAATTTTTTCCTCATCGCTTTCAATTGGTTTAATATTTGTCCGGACGTGGCATCAGGATTCCTCAATATCCATTCTTCCCAGACCTTGTTCCAGTTCCCACCTAATAAAGTATGAATGCCTTTGCCGGATTTCAATCTATGTTTTGCTCGACTTAATAAAACCGTGAATTCTTCTACATCTAATCCTTTACTTGCAAAGAATTTCTTAAGTTTTTTTGCTTTTGGAAGCAGATGATGAACCTCAAGTATTTCCTGTGCTTTCTTAAGTTTTTTTGCAAGTCTTGCGATTTTCGCAACAGCCCTACCTCCCTTAGCCGCAATTTTTGCGGCGGTTTTTTCTTGTCCTAATCCAGGAACATAACTAAGCGCTGCATCTACTCCAAACGCGGCAATCGCAACCACCGCGATTGCTTTTGCATACCATGCTCCGCCTTTATAATATTTAGTTGCGGTTTCGATATCTGATTTATTTGTGGCGACATCCGCGACAAGTTCAGCTATCGCTGAAGATAGAGCTTCTTCTGCTTGTTTTTCCTCCTCTAACGCTTTTATTAATTCAGGATTTTCCAATGCAAGAATCATCGCATCTATCGCATCTAAAAAATCTTGCCGCGCTTGTCGTTCCCTCTGTTCTTTTCGTGCTTGCTCCATTTGGGAGGGGAGAACAGGAAATAATGTATTAAATAGCAAGTCGAACCCTGATTTTGGCGGCTTATATTCTTTTTGACCTCCTATTATATTATCAGGATCAATAATAATCGGCCCTTCCGGAATTATCACGTCGGAGCCTTGGAATATTGAGGGATCTACATATAGTGTTATTCCCTCCGATAAACCTGAATCTCCTGCTGCCGCTTCTGCTGCTGCAGCCTTCTTTGCATTTATATCCTGCAATGCTCGTCCCAATTCATGGCTAAAATCAGTGTTTCCTACTTCATAAGTGCCTATCTCTTGATTATAATTATATCCATTAAACAATATAGTGTTGCCAATTGCAGATTGCGCGATTGAATTACCATTTGCATCAAAAAAGCTTGGCTTTCCATAAGCGCTATATTTATACCTTTCAACAATATTCCCAGCGGAATTAGTAACAGCATATATTGAACCGGTTTCGTTTTCATGGAAATAAAATAGTCCCGCAACAGGGAATTGCGTGCTTGGAGCGGGAACTTCCATCTGCACTATTTCATTACCGTAAATAGAATATGCTAAAACGACATCATTAGTATTTATTTTCTGAACTACGTGTAAACCGTCAAAATAATGCTTTATTGTCTCTTGAGCGCTATTTGTCTTTGATACCCGCCTCCCCGTAGCGTCATACCAATACTTGGCTACCAGAGAGTTATCGCTCACCAGCCTAACTTCCGCAAGCCTGTTGGCGTAATCGTAATAATACTTATACGTGCCATCATTGGTGAGATTTCCGTTTGAATCATACGTATACGGATTGCCGTTGATATTCGTATAACGGTTCAAGACGTCCGGCGTGTATTGACCGTTTACATAATTATAATAATCAATATTGTTACTACCCTTATCAACCGTTTTACGGTTGCCTACATCATCCAGCGTGAAATCTTCCTTGCTGTCAAAAGTCGTATAGTCGGCATAGGTTTTCTGCGGGTCTAATTCTGATGAGGGCACCCCGTATTTCACACCTGTCAGGCGATAAATAGAATCCATCCCGTAAACATCACCTTTGGCCTCATGTGTCCGCTTCTCGTATTTCTTGTTATCCTCTTTATCATACGCATATTCGAAACCAGCGATAAGCTGTTGGGTGCTGGTGACTTGATGCTTGTAAGAAGAAATCCTGCGGTTATCATCCCAATCAACCACTAATTGCGTTCCGTTTAGATAATCCCTTTGCTTGACACGCCCCGGACCATTATAGGTATACTGTGCTATAACGTCATTCGAGGCGTTCTTGATTTGCTGGATTCTGTTAAGTTCATCCGGGACAAATGTTAATGCCTTGCCAGATGGGCCACAATTAGTTTCACGAAATATCCAAGCGAGTAATTGTCCAGAAATATTTAAAAGTAGTATTAGCATTTATTTTGTTAAGCATCCCTGTTTCTTCAGCAACTTCTTCCTCAGTTCTAACGATTTTTTCTATAGACACCCTATCTTTTATTGTAGTATCAATAGTAGCATAGCGAATATCATATTTAACTATTGCAAAAACATGGGAATATTTGGAGTTACGTTTCCATGTATTATCAAGAGACAGAGCATATTTTCTAAGCCTAAATAAGCGGGTTTGCAGATAAAAATAAACACCTTTGCCTATATTAAGATTACTTAGCCTGTTTATTTCATGTCTCGCATAATCTGCTGACCAAACAACCTTTTTGACAGTTATTTTATGCTCTATTGGTGTGCCTTGCTCACAATATAGGTCAGCACGAATTATCGCAAACACATCATCATATTCCCGTTCAATTCTTTTATGATTCATTATTTCCCCCAAGAAGGATCAGTTAATGAACCAATTTTGTCTCCTGTTATAGGATGATAAACATCTCCAGTAGCTCCAATTATTACATTATCAGCGGGACCAAGATTTACGCTTTCTTTCATCTTATGTAGCCTATTGCTTGCAACATTAGGATCTAAACCATGGTAATCTTTCAAGTGGCTAAATGCCTCTTGTATGCCTTTGTCTCCTGTATAGTGCTTGCTTCCAGGAATATTCTTCGCCACATCTCCGACATCATCACCTTTTTTTATAAACCTACGCGTTGTTCCCGGAACGAAAGGAAGTAAACCAAGTCCATGGTACCAACTAAAACCATGCTCCCTAATGTCTTCAATTGTTAACGCCAAATCTGCTGGTTCCCATAGCACCGAGGCTGCGAATTCAGGTACTTCTGTAAAGACTGATTCCATTGCTGCATAAATTGCCTGATCAAGCATTTGACCTAAATTAGCAAGATAGTTTGCATTTCCTTTTAATCTTTCTATTTCAGATTTGAGATAGAACGCATATTCCGCACCTGACCAACACAGTTTATATGCCCAATGACTTTGAAGCTCTTTTAGCTCTGTCTCTAACTCTTTTATTTGTCGCTCCGCTTCTTTTTCATGTTTTTCAATTAGGGCTTTCTTTTCTTCAAGTGCAATCAGAGCATCTACGTATTCTAACCATTCTTGGAATTCCGCTGCTGCTTTTGCACCTGGGTCTATTTCTTGTTTACTTTTAGCGTATAGTCCAAACGGGTCAACTAAATTTGCTGGATTATTTCCGCAATACGCATACGGGTTAAATAGCTCATCATACCCCTGCGGGTCGCGGGCTAAGAATCTGCCCAATTCAGGCGAATAGTAACGCGCTCTGTAATAATATAAACCCGTCTCAGTATCGTATTCACGCCCAGTATAAAGATACACATTGCCGATAGCGGATTGTTGTAAGGGATTACCAGAGCCGTCAAATATACTCACCTTGCCATACGGGTCGTAAGTATACTTTTCCACAATAACGCCACTGCTATTCGTCACGGCATAGATTGAGCCCTGAGTATTTTCATGGTAATAATAAGTGTTACTATTTCGCTCCATGGTCAGGAGTTCGTCTATCCCATTACCGTGCACATAGGTTGCCAAGAGATTGTTTGACCCATCGCGCTCCTCTATAACCCTTACCCCATCTAAGTAGTATTTAGTTGTTTGTTGTTGGCTGTTAGTCTTGGAAATCCTCCTGCCAAGCGCATCATACTTGAATGAAGCAATTAACTCGTTATCGCTCTTACGGCGAATTTCTATTAAGCGATTAGCATAATCATAGGCATATAAATTAACCCCATCGTCCTTTAGATTACCGTTATTGTCATACACATACGAATTACCGTCTATTAACATATACTGATTCAAGCTGTTGGTGGTATAGTTCTTGGTTGTTGGATTTTGTCCCCATAAAGTCGTTACCAAAGATTCACGATTTCCAACTCCGTCAAAGTTATATTCTTCCTTTTTCTCCCAAGTCGTATAATCCGTGTAATCTGTGGTTGGTGCAAGATTGGTTACACCATATTTCACTCCAACCAAGCGGTAAATGGAATCATGGTTATAGGCATCGCCTTTGTTTTCGTGCGTACGCTTTTCGTATTTCTTGTTGTCTTCTTTATCGTAGGCATACTCGAAGCCAGCGATAACAGATGGCGGATTGGAGATTGTAACATGGGAGTAACTCGTTATACGGCGATTGTCGTCCCAACCCACCGTTAGTTTGGTTTGGTTTAGATATTCTCTTTCTGTTACGCGATACCCAGGTCCAGCATAGGTATATTTGGCTATAATATTATTAACCGAATCTTTGATTTCTTTGTTTCGGTTCAGTTCGTCAGGCACAAAAGTCAAGGCCTTACCGGAGGGATAAGTCAAGCCGGTCTGCTTGCCAACGATATTATAACCCGATGACACGATACCGCTATATGCCCCCAAAATCTGCTCTTCCTCTATGGTCAAGCCGAATGAATTATATTTCATGTTGACTAATAGTGTTTCTTCATAGATGTTATCCGCTTTTTACTTACTCCATGTTTTACAGAAACCTTATAAATAGATAGCGGCAAGCTGTCCTTTTCAATTTTGCCATATAAAGGCAAATGAACATGCATGCCTTCAGTAGCTTTATCATGTAACGCTAACGCAACAAGAAACCTTGCAAAATAAAGCAATCCTTCTGATGTTCCATCTATTGCTATCTCACTTCCCCCCAACGAATTATCAATTCTAAACCTAACTCTAGCAAATTTGTTCTTTTTTATATGAGGAAACTCATCAGGCTTAAGAGATGGTAGTATATATATAAATCTTTTTGCGTTTCGTTTTCTTTTCATAGTTACTCTCCTGTTGCTCTTTCAATTGATTCAAAACCCTTTTTGATAGCATTAATTACTTCTTGATTATTCCTAAGCCCACGTGGTAGCCAATCAAGAGCTTCTTGTAATGTATTAAAACTCCGATATATTTTTTCCCCGCCTTTAAGTATCAAATGCAAGTGAAATCCATAGCCACGGGTTACTGCGACTACTATTTTGTCGTAGGCTTTTGATAGTCCAATTGTTTTAGTAAATATGTTCTCGGCGCCAGATGGCAGAGGTAATCTTGCAAATCCGGCGTTGCCGAGTTGCACAACCCAGTTCCAAATTCCGCTCACTGCATTTGCAGCTTTTCCCGCTATAGCTGCAGCCGCTTGTGCTAATTCTTTGGCTTTAACGGCGACTGTAGTTGCAACAGTAGTCACAATAGGTTGAGCAGCTACATATGTTCCAGCGGCTGACCCTCCATATATAGCTCCCGTTATAACCACTGCGCCACCACATGGAATACCAACATATTTCATCATGAAATCAAGAACATCATCATATTGATCATAATCAGATGGTTGTATTATGGTGCTGGGGTGCGGACGACCTTCATTTTCAAGCACAATAGCGTATTGCATTCTTATCGAAACTTTAAAGGCATCACCAGGTTTAATAATCCCCTGGGCAAGTCGTGCTGGTGAGTAAGTTACATTTCGCCCTTCAGCCCTAATTATTAAGAAAGATTCTAATGTTATATATGCTTGAGCTAGTAAATCCTTTAAACTTTCAATCGTATCGCCATACTCTGCCACATAAACATTTCCTTCCTCGTTAGGACTAGATTTCCATAATCCAAAAGGATCTAAGAAATTCACCGGATTGTTAATTACATACGCATATAGGTTCATTCCATCACTGTATCCCATCGGATCTCTGGCGAGGAACCGACCTAATGCAGGTGAATAGTATCTGGCGCGATAATAATATAACCCGATTTCCGCATCCCATTCTCTACCAGTATACAGATAACTATCACCAATTGCGGATTGTTGTAATGGATTTCCAGAACCATCAAATATGCTTACTTTTCCATACGGATCGTAAATATACTTCTCCACAATAACGCCACTGCTATTCGTCACAGCATAGATTGAACCCTGAGTATTCTCATGGAAATAATAGGTGTTGCTGTTTCGTTCCATGGTCAGGAGTTCGTCTATGCCATTACCATGCACATAGGTTGCCAAGAGAGTGTCCGAACCGTTGCGTTCTTCTATAACCCTTCCCCCATCTAAGTAGTATTTAGTTGTTTGTTGTTGGTTGTTAGTCTTGGAAATCCTCCTGCCAAGCGCATCATACTTGAACGAAGCAATTAACTCGTTATCGCTCTTACGGCGAACTTCTACTAAGCGATTAGCATAATCATACGCATATAAATTAGCCCCATCGTCTTTCAGGTTTCCGTTTGCGTCATAGGATAGGGATTGTGAGTCTATCTGGTAATATTGGTTAAGGGCATTCGTGGAATAGTTCTTGGTTACCGGATTCTGACCCCAAACCGTTGTTACCAAAGATTCACGATTCCCAACTCCGTCAAAGTTGTATTCTTCCTTTTTCTCCCAAGTCGTATAATCCGCATATTCTGAAGTTGATGCAAGATTCGTAACGCCATACTTAACTCCGACCAAGCGGTAAATGGAATCAAGATTATAGGCATCGCCTTTGTTTTCGTGCGTACGCTTTTCGTATTTCTTGTTGTCTTCTTTATCGTAGGCATACTCGAAGCCAGCGATAACAGATGGCGGATTGGAGATTGTAACATGGGA
>JACQZI010000040.1 GCA_016207825.1 Planctomycetota bacterium
CTATATACTCCCTTTTCGTTCTCGGTATACCCCGGAGAGGGATACCCCTGGGGGTATAGGGGGGATGGGTAGAGGGGGGTGTTTTTATCTGTCTGGTAGGGTGCGAGATTTATAAGCTTCCCAAATCTGCCCTGTTGCCGGGATTAGTCTAATACGTTCCGGTATCATTAGAATTCTTAATCTTGAACTTATATGGAAGAATAAGGGATGAGATGAGAATCTATCCAGCTATAAGAGATGGAAATATTGATACCAGATAGCGCAGTTTCAGCGCTTTTTCGGCACCTCCGGACGATTCGGCGTGCCCCTGGACGACTCGTTGAGCCCAACGGATGAGCTGGAAAGCCCTTATCATGCCTGAGGCAGACCCGCCTCTGGCGGGAAATGAGTTAAACGGGTTTAAAACCGCCTAAAAGGCACTTAAAACCGGTTAAATAGGGAGAGAGGGGCTTAGCACTAATGGGAGTGGATTCTTAGTAATTTAATTCCCGTTTTATTTGTTTTCTTCAGGATAGAACTCGTATTCGTAGATGGTTTGTTCTGTTGGAACCAGCTGAATTTTCCTTGAAATTTCCTCTTCCTTATACTCAGTTTCTATAGTTTTATTGCCCTTATTATCATATTCAATAATATATTTCCTTTCCAATTTATTTTCAGCGTTGTAGCCAGCCTGCTCAATATTGTTCCCATTAGTATCATACTTTGAAAGTACTTGCTCCAAGACCTTGTCGCCATTACCATAGTGAACGACTTTTATTCGATTACCTTTATCATCATAATCAGTAAGCCATTTATCTTTTAATTGTCCCTCGCCATCGTATTTAGCATATTCAGTCTCTTTGCCATTCTCATTATATTTGTAGATAAGTTTGCTCACCATCCCACCATCTTCGCTATAACGGATTCTTTCAATCAGTCTGTCATGATTATCATACTTTGAAAAAGACTTCCCTTTTAGCTCACAGATGTACATGTTAATATTATATGTAATACTCTCAATCTCATTCCCCCTGTCGTCATAATTATAAAGCGTCCGGAATTTCAATTCGCCATTCCTGTATTCTTCGCATTCAATCGCATTATTTTTGACATCATACTTATAAACACTTTTGCATTCTTTTTTGCTCTTTAGATCATAATCAATACTTTCGATTCTATTTCCATTGTCATCATAGCTATTCGTATATCGATCCGTTAATACATTGTCATAATGTTTTTCTTCTTCAATCAGATTGTCCATATCGTCATATGTATACCGAAAGCAATACTGCACCTTATTTTCATATCCACTAGTATATTCAAGTTCATTTCCATTTTTATCATACCGTCGAATCTCTTTAGTCGGAAAGACACTTTTCTCAAGCACACCTCCTTCACATAGCAAAAATGTATGTGTTAGTTTCGTTATTGTTTTGATTCCCTTTAGTATTAAATATTCTATTTTCTTTTTTTTATATGTTTTATGTGAAGACTGTGGGTTTATCTTTGTTATCCAAACATAGGCAATAAGCATACTTAATAGAAGAGCTAAGACTATTAGTTTTTTCATTCGTTAACCTCCCGGTTTTTTGGTGACCACTCTGTAGTCGTGGGGTTCAAGAGAATAAGAGCCTCTGCCCTGGGTCAAGGAACGCAGGGTTGTCGCATAACCGAATGTCTGGGCTATCGGAATTGTTCCTTTGATGGTCTTGGTATTGTGCACCAGTTCCACGCTTTCTATCTCGCCTCCGCGGCGGTTGAGTTCGTTTATCACGTCCCCCAGATATTCTTCCGGCGTGACAATCTCAAACTTCATAATCGGTTCAAGTATCACGCAAGGTGTCTTTTCCAGGGCGTTCCTGAATGCAATATTCGCCGCGGCATTATAGGCGGTCTCGGTTGATTCGTTCGGGCGGAATGAGCCGTTGACCAATATAATCTTCAGGTATATCATCGGATAACCGGCGCAACTGCCGGAAAGGGTGTTGCTTAGTAATGTATCCTGTATCGGCTGGATATATTGCTTGGGGATGGTGTTAGGGAATAAACGGTTTTCCACGAATGGGTGCAGTTTCGCGTCTTTGGCGGTGCGTTCATTATAGAGCGGCTCAAGGCGGATAACGACGTGTCCGAAGTGTGGCTTTTCCCCGATTTTCCTTTCGAAAACGCCTTCTGCTTCGACCGGTTCCATAATGGCTTCCTTGTAGGCAACCCTCGGCTCGCCCACGTTCGCGGGCAGGTTGAATTCGCTCATCATCCGGTTCTTGATAATTTCCAGGTGCAGTTCGCCCATGCCGGAGACGATGAGCTGTCCGGTTTCGTCATCCGCTTTATACTGGAAGGTCGGGTCGTCCTTGGCTATCTTGGTGATGACTTCCATAAGCTTATCGCGGTCCGCGGAGAGCTTGGGCTCGATTGCCATGGAGACGACCGTTTCCGGGAACTCCATCTTTTCGTAGACTATCGGGTATTTCTTGATGCAGATGGTATCGCCGGTGAAGGTGTTTCTCAACCCGATGACCGCGACGATATCGCCTGCCTGTGCTTCCTTGACCTGGTTGCGCAGGTTGGAATGCATGATGAATATTTTATTGATGCGTTCCTGTTTATCCGTCCTGGGATTATAGACCGCGGTGCCTTCGGCGAGTTTGCCGGAATAGATACGAATATATGTAAGTTCGCCGTGGCGGTCAGTGGCGGTTTTAAATGCCAGCGCGGAGAACTGGTCTTCCGGGTCGGGCTTCCTTGTCACGGTCTTATTTTTCTCCGGGTCGTGCCCTTCTGCCGGCGGGATATCCAGCGGAGAGGGCAGGTACAGGCAGACCGCGTCCAGGACCGGCTGGATGCCGACGTGCTTGACCGCCGAGCCGCAGAATACCGGGACGAGCTTATAGGCAAGGGTGGCTTCGCGCACGGCCTGATAAAGTTTTTCTTCCGGGATTTCCTCACCCTTGAGGAAAGAATCCACCAGCCACTCCACTTTATCCGCCAGCCGTTCGATGAGCTTGGCGCGCTGCTGTTTAGCTTCTTGAAGCATTTCCGGAGGGATATCGGTTATTTCGTAATTATCCGCGCTGTCGGATTCCTTGTCAAAGATGAAAGCCTTCTGTTTGATTAAATCAACCACGCCCTGCAATGTGTCTTCTTTACCGATGGGCAGTTGCATAAGAAGGGGCGCGGCTTTAAGCCTTGTTTCTATCTGCTTAATCACAGAGAAGAGGTCGGAGCCGACGCGGTCGAGCTTATTGATAAACGCCAGGCGCGGGACGCGGTATAAATCCGCCTGGTGCCAGACGGTTTCCGACTGCGCCTCCACCCCGCCCACCCCGCAGAAGACGACGACTGCGCCGTCAAGGACACGGAGCGAGCGCTGGACCTCCACGGTGAAATCCACGTGGCCGGGGGTATCTATGATATTGATTCGGTGTTTTTGTTTGGTTCCGCTTGTATCATTGGCTTCCCAGTAGCAGGTGGTGGCGGCGCTGGTGATGGTGATGCCGCGTTTCTGCTCTTCCTCCATCCAGTCCATGGTGGCGGTGCCTTCGTCAACCGTGCCCATTTGGTGCTCCTTGCCGGTATAGAAAAGCACGTTTTCCGTAAAGGTGGTTTTGCCCGCGTCGATATGGGCGATGATTCCGATATTGCGTATCAGGTTAAGCATAGTAATTTTCAGGAACAGGTTTTTTGATTCGTCGCCCTGACATAGATATCTTCAATTACCTCCGTGTCCAGGGCGATATCCGTTTCGCCTATTTTAACGACGTAAGCCGGTTTGGTCTGGTGGACGCGGATAACGGCTCCGGGGATAAGTCCGAGCGCGGTAAGCTGGTCCAGGCGCTGGTGGTGTTTGGTCGCGATATAAGCCACTTTGGCTTCAGAGCCGCTTTTTATTTCCGATAACGGGATGACGATGGATTTTACTTCATGACGGGCTTTCGCGCAACAGGGTCCCGGAGGAATCTGGCGTCCATGCGGGCATTCCTTGGGATGCCCCAATAGCGTGCAGATGGAATCCACGACATCCGGGTTAAGGAAGTGCTCGAACGCGCAGGCATTGGGTTCGATTGAAGGCAGAGGCAAATCCAGGACGTCCGTAAAGAGCCGTTCGCTCAGGCGGTGGGCGCGGATAATCCGGCGCGCTTCGCGCTCACCCGCGGGCGTCAGCTTGATTTCATCCTTAGTTTCGGCGAGATAGTTTTCCCTGATGAGTTCTTCCAGGGCGTCGGCGGAAATGCGTTCATCCGTGCATTTTTCTATGTCCGCCCGGGTGAACCTGCCTTTTTCAATGTTTGTCCATGCCATTTCCAGTATTTCTTCTTTTCGTTTCTTCATTATTACACCCCTAATATATTAAGAATCAGGTTAACCAGGCTTCCCGTCAGGATTGCCAGCGGGAAAACGAACGCGACGATAGCCAGCGCCGTTTTCCAGCCGTGTTCCTTCAGCATCATCAAAAACTGGGCGAAGCAGGGGATAAACAGCGTAATCGTAATCGCGGCGACGATAATCTGGTGCGGGGTCAATAATCCTTGTCTATGCAAATCAAATAACCCCGCCGCGCCGTAATCCCTGCGGAAAAACCCGATAAGGAATGAACGGGTTGCTTCAACCGGCAGCCCCAGCATTCCTTTTATCACCGGGCTGGTAAAATCCTCAATTACCGTAAGCAGCCCGATTTTATCTAGGCACCATAAAGCCGCGGTGCCCAATATAAAAATCGGGACAACCTCTTTAAGATACCATTTTACACGCGCAAATGTTTTGGTCAAGATATTCATTACTGCCGGCCGCCGGATGGGGGGGATTTCCATGATAAAATCAGAGCCGGTCCCTTTTAATACTCGTCCGGCAAGGTAGCCGACAATTCCCATAACGATGATGACAACGGCGAACCACCAGAGCATTGCCTGCCAGGAGATGCCGCCCAGTAAAGCCATGATGACGCCTAATTGCGCCGAGCAGGGAACGCCGACGGCCAGGAGAATGGTCGCGATAAGACGCTCCTTTTTAGTGGGCAGGATTCTGGTTGTCATGGTTGCCATGGTGCCGCATCCCAAGCCGAGGACCATGGGCAGGATGGCTTTGCCGTTTAATCCGACAAGATGGAACAGCCGGTTGACCATTATTGCCAGGCGTGGGAGATAGCCGGAATCTTCCAGCAGGCTGAAGACCAGGAAGAACGTCCCGACAATCGGCAGGATGATGGCAAAGCTGTAAGAAATCGCCATGGTAATCAGACCGAAGTTGCCGGTGAAGAAATCACGGATGAGCGCGGCAGGTATTATCTTTTCAAACAGCCAAATCACCGCCGGATTAACATATTCACCGAATACGTTTTTCTCCAGGAAGTTTACCATGGTGCCGGCGCCGAACACGCCGACTATTTCGTAAATAAGCCACAGGACAAACAATAGCATGAAAATGCCCCAGAAGGGGTGCATCATCAGTTTTCCGAGGGAGGTTGCGAAAGTCAGCTTTTGTTTTATCTCATGCTTTTCAACCTCAGTTACAATTTCTTCTATCCGTTTAAGCCGTGCCTGATTAATAATGTAACTTAACGGCTGGCCGAAATGGCGGGCGGTTTCATCCCGTATATTTTCCATCTCACGGATTTGTTCAGGGCTGAATGCGCTGCACAGGTGTTCGATAATACTGTCATCGCCGGAGAGGAACATTAATGCTAAAAACCGGCGGCTGATATTGGAATCCGGGAATAAGCTGATGAGCCGGTTGATGGCGGCTTCTATTAACGGGTCATAAACGAAGGCGTAACGCGATGCGCTTTCGTTCAGGGCTTGTCTTTGCTGGATAATTTTAAAGAGGCTGGAAATCCCCTGCCGTTCGATTGCCACGGTCGGAATTACCGGAGCCGAAATGATTTTACTGAGCGATTGGATATCGATTTCAATTCCCAGGCTTTTGGCTTCGTCCATCATATTTAAAACGAGGCAATAAGGCAGTCCCATCTCCGCAATCTGAAGGGTGATGAAAAGAGTCCGGCGCAGGTTTTTGGCGTCGCCCACCTGGACGGTATAATTGACGCCTTCCAGTAGAATATCGCGGGTAACGCGTTCGTCTTCCGATTGGGGGATAAGGTTATTAATGCCCGGGGTATCTATTAAAACGGCGTTTGTTTTATCATGTCGGATAATTCCATTGGTTACTTCAACCGTAGTGCCGGGATAATTGGAGACGGTGACGTATTGACCGGTGAGCAAGCCGAAGATGACGCTTTTGCCCACATTCGGGTTACCGACCAGGGCGATTTTATCTTTGCCTTTGAGGTCCGTTTCGGTTCCAGAATGCATCATAATAATAGTATAATAGTTCAGTTAAGCATGCTTTTATTTGACTTTTAGTCAAAACTGTATAATATAGCCATATTCTTGAAAAATACAAGATAAAGATTATGAATTTTAATCTAAAGGTTATTTTGGCTGCAATCGCCTGCTGGCTGGCTCCCGGAAGCGGTTATTTTATACTGGGGAAAAAATGCAAGGCGTTGTTTTTGCTTTGTTCAGTTATTTTTCTGGCAGTTGCCGGCATAATACTCGCTGATTTCCGGGACGTGAGATTCCTGGATAACCCCTATTATTACCTGGGAAGGTTCGGAAGCGGTTTTATGTGGCTTGCCTCCGTATCATTCCTGGGAGAGTCGCCGCGTGGAATTATTCCGGACCAGTATTTTGATTTCGGACATCTTTATTTATGCGTGGCAGGCGTACTTAATACGGTAATCGCTTTAAGTGTTTTTATACAGTCTCCGCAACAGGCTGTTCTTCCTGAAGCATGCAAGCCTGAATTGGCTAAAGACGCAGAGCGAGAATTACTTGAAATATGATGTTAGCCAGATTATTTACCCATATTTTTCTCTTTTTATTCCTAGTGTTCCATATCTCGTTTATTTTAAGCATGATAACTACAGAAGAAAATCCGAGAATACTTGCCAAAAGCGTATTGAAGAATATATTCCTTATTTGCCTGACCGTAATAGTGTTGGGCGGTTTTTCCATGTTGATTATTACGATATTTTAACGAGGCTATGGAGGTGGTAGATGCATGAATTAACCCATCCGGTTTTACGGGAGGAATTAAAACAAATTTGTTCTCATATCGAAGAGGTTTTGCGTCATGTTGTTGAAGCATTGAACACCGGTAAAGCGCCGATTGCCGAACTGGCCAATAATCAATTGGGTAACCTGGAAAGTTACCTTGAAAAATGGGCGGGCGACTCCGAAAATAAGGAATCTGCGGCCATTATACAGACCCAGATTAAAGAAATTTATGAAGGCATCAAATGCCTGATTGAACAGGTGTTTAATAAAATTGATAAAAAGATTGCGTTCAGCGAGAAAGCCATGCAGGAAATAGAATATCTTATTGGGAACGTCAAATACCTATTGCGGTGCTTGGGCGATGTTGCCATAACAGGGAACCCTACCCTGGTTAAATATATCATCGAAACCGGCGCTTCTTTAGCGGATTCCATAGATAAATTTTCGCGTGAACATAACGAACGCATAAGCAATGGGGTATGTACATCCGAAGCAAGGTTGATTTACCAGGAAATTATGGGCCTTTTAAAAGGGATTGTCCAGAGAATCAGCACGGTTGTCCACTGGCTTAACCGCATCTGATTTTAAACTTGACTAAAAAATAGGTCAATGGTATAGTGAATTTTATTAACGACAATCTTAAATCAATATATGCCGACCATCGGTGATTTCTGTTTTGAACAAGAAAACTTGCTTGGAAAAGGCGCCTGGGGTGAGGTGTATCTGGGCAAACAGGTTTCGCTGGAGCGGCCTGTTGCCATAAAAATCCTCAAGAAAGAAATGACCCAGGATGCCGATTTCGTCAAGCGTTTCAAGCGCGAGGCGATGTCTCTGGCAAAAATGGTTGATGAGCACATCATCCAGGTATACGGCGCAGGCGAATACGAGGGGTCCCATTTCTTTGCCATGGAATATGTCCAGGGCATGCCTCTACAGAAATTCATCGACCGTGGCAAGCAATTTCCGGCTGATGACGTAATTTATATCGGGATGTCCGTAGCCAAAGCACTAAAATCCGCCTGGGAAAGCCCGGCTAAAATAATACACCGCGATATCAAGCCGTCCAATATTATGATTTCTTTTTCCAGCTCTGTTATTTGCCAGACCAAGGTTTCACGGGAAGCGGAAAGCTCTGCACTTCTTGATTACGATATAAAGGAATCCCATGTTAAAGTAATGGATTTCGGGCTGGCTAAATCTCAGGGAGGGGAGGATAAGGATGCAACTTTAGCCGGTACGGTTATCGGCACCCCGAAATATATTTCTCCGGAGCAGGGTCTTGGCAAAGCCGCGGATATCAGGTCTGATATTTATTCATTGGGAATTGTCCTTTATGAAATGGCAACCGGCCGGATTCCTTTTGAAAGCGAAACTGCCATGAGTCTTATCCGGCATCATATTTACGATACGGCCGTAATGCCGAGCCAGTTTAACCAGAATATTCCGCCTGATTTGGAAGCGGTTATCCTTAAGTGCATCCAGAAAGACCCGGGGAACCGTTATCAAAGCCCGAATGAACTGCTGGAAGATTTAGAAGCAGTGCGCCAGTCACGTAAGCCTACGCATGCCAGTTCATTCATGTCAGCAACCGGAGCGACTATGATTTCCCGTCCTGCCGGTAAGAGAAATATTGGCCGGTTAGTGGCGCTTGCCATGGTTTTAATCGCGGCCGCAGGAATTTATTTTTATACGCAGAATAACAGGAAAGTAATACCGCCTGCGCCTAATCCGGCCGTAGGTCCCCAGAGCAACGTGAATAATAATTCAAACGTAGCGCAGCCGCTGCCTGTTGAGCAGGTGGATATCGCCGGGCTTGCAAACCAGGTCAGGACCGCCCTTAAACTTAAACAATTCAGCGCGGCAAGCGATTTGATATTGAAGCTTTCCGGAATAAAAGACGTTAATAAAGATGAGCTTGACCAGTTAATTACCGAATACAGTGCGGCGTTTAACGCGGCTAATGTATCCCAGAATACGGATGCCGCCAAGGTTGAAAATGAAAGGCAGATTAAGATAAACTTGGATGCGGCAAGAAAAGAATTGGATGCGAATAATTTTACGAAAGCCAGAGAATATGTCGTAAAAGCCAGGCTTATAGATGACGCTTATCCTGAAATAAAAAGGGTGGAACAGGAGATTTCCGATAAATTTACCCTGCAAACAATAAATCCGACGCAACCGGTACAGCCGCCGGACGACCAAACTGCTTCCGGCGATTCTAATATTGTAAAAATCCAAAGGTTGATGCAGGAAGTAAGCGCTTTAATGGCGCAAAAGACTTCGGAGAACTTGAAAAAAGCATCCAGTAAAATAGCCGAAGCTTACAGCATAGTAGCGCAGGATAAAACCATCCCGCCTGAACTGGTTAAAGAGATTAATATCATTATCCAACAGGTATCAAGTGAAAAGGAAAAAATAGAAGCGGATGAAACGAAAAAGGAAAGAAAGAAAAATTATGAGAGTTTTATCGCTTCCGGTAAAAAATTACTGCTTGAATATGATTGGGATAATGCAATCATGGCTTTTGAGGAAGCAAAAGGATATGCAGATGCGGGTAATGATAAGGTTGAGGCGGAAAAGCAGTTAGAAAGAGCTAACGGGGAGAAACAGAAATTAGACCGTTTTAAATCGCTTATTGCCGAAGCCGATAAGTTTATGGGAGGCAGTTCCTGGGAAGAGTTCGAGCAGGCGTTAAAAATATATAATGAAGCCAGTAAGGTTTTGGATTATAAAGATGATGCCAAAAACGGCGTTAAAGATACGAAAAAGAAATTAAGTGATTATTGTTATAACCAGGGGCGTGACTATGAGGAAAAACAAATATATTTGAAATCTCTGGAGTGGTATGAAAAGGCTTTGAATGATTATGCGAGAGTCGGAGGCGATGATGAAACTATCCGCCGCCGTAGGGAAGAAATTTCAATGGTTATAAAAGCTCCCGATAATATGCAATTCGTAGATGGCGGTGAGTTTTTAATGGGAGAGGAAAAGAAAAAAGTATTCCAACCGCCTTTCTTTATAGATAGATACGAAGTGACCAATGAGGATTACAAGAGGTTTTTAGATGCGATTAAGCAAAATAATCCCCACATTAAATGCCATCCGGATGAGCCTAAGCAGGTTAATAGCAGTCCCAAAGACCATACTCCCCAAGGATGGGCAGACGGGAAATTCCCTCCTAATGAAAGTAAATATCCGGTGGTGGGTATTGATTGGTACGATGCTTATGCTTACGCACAGTGGGCGAATAAACGGCTTCCCACCGAAGCAGAATGGGAAAAGGCCGCCCGCGGTATGGACGGTCGTATATATCCGTGGGGAGACGATAAAAAGAAAAATAACGTGAATATTGCCCGTTCTTCAAAACAGGAAGATAGAGGAGTGATTGCGGAAGTCGGAATGTTTAAGGAAGATAAAAGCTATTGCGGTTGTTTTGACATGGAGGGTAATGTTTCCGAATGGATAGCGGATACCGATCCCAAAAACAATCTTAAGAAACTGCTTAAAGGCTTTAGCTTTATAGAATTACTGACTCCGCTTTATAAAAAGACTTCCATGATGATACATGACCGTTTTGGCCATATCGGGTTCCGGTGTGTAAAACCGCTTGAAACAATCAAATAATTCTTGACGGCGTTTATATTGAAATATACTATAAGCCTAAAGTTTGATGATAAATTAATTGTTGATAAGGAGAGAAATATGAGAAAGGCATTGATGCTGTTGGTGATATTAGCGGCTGGTGTTATGATAAGCGGTTGCTGGGCGACCAACTCAAAACTGATGGATGAAATTTCAAAAGCAAAAAGCGAAATAGCAACCCAAACAGACGGAAAAATCGATGCCGCTAAAAAAACATCGAGTGATGATGTTAAAAGGGTCGAAGGCAGGCTGGACAATGAAAGCCTTCAGAAACTGGCCGCTCTCCAGGAAGAGTTGTATAAACTTAAACAAGAACTGAATAAAAATATCGAAGATAAAACAGCTGAATTATCCAAATTATTTAATTCGATTAAAACCCAGTTGGATACCGCAAAGCTGGCAAACGAAGACCAGATTATCCAGCTTTCCAAGGATTTACGCACCGTCGGCAATGTCCTGGCGAATATGCTGGATGCACAGAAAGAAGGCCTTGACCGGGCGTTGATTGAATTGCAGAAATGGCTCCAGCCTAATCCGGGCGGCGGTTCGGAGAAACAGCCTCCGGTTCCTCCTGAAGAAGAATAAAACTAAAAAGTCTTTTGTCAGGTTTTAATGGCATATAAATTAGCAACTTCCGACCTGCACAGTTGGCGTGAGGTAAGCGGCAAGAAATCACTTCCCGGTGAAATGCTTCTGGATTTGGCGCCTCTTGTTGATATTATTTTTACGCTGATTCTTTTCTTCATGCTCACTTCCCCTTTTGTCACCCAATGGGGGATTAAAGTTGATTTGCCCTCTTTAAAACAGGTCGCGCCGGTTAAATTTTCGGAGTTGGAAATTACCATAACCGCCGTTAACCAAATTTATATCCAAAGCAAACCTGTTAATATGGCGTCTCTGCGCTATGAGTTACGGAAAGCCGCGGTTCAGGATAAATCGGTCAGCATCGTTTGTGATTCTAAAGCGCAATTGGGTGTTGTTTTGGAAGTGCGCGATATCGTTTTAGAATCTGGTGTTAAAAAGCTTAACTTGAGAACACGCTTAAAATCAGAATAGCCTATCCTCATTTTCTTGCCATTTCTTTGGCGCTATTTAAAAACTCTTTACATTTAGGCGATGATTAGCTAAAATACGCCTTATGAAATGTCCCAAGTGCCAGACGGAAAATCCCGAACAGGCAAAGTTTTGTATTGAATGCGGTACTAAGGTGAATGTCCGTGAAACGATGGTGGGCATGGAATTTGATAAGTCAATATCCGTTGCCGCAAGTGAATCTGAACGCCGTCTGGCGACAATTATTTTTGCCGATTTAGTCGGATATACTTCTTTGGCTGAAACCATGGATCCGGAAGAGGTCCACGCTTTGCTTGACCTTATTTTTTCCCAATTTGAAAAAGTCATAAAGGAAAAAGGTGGTTATGTTGACAGGCTAATCGGCGATGCTTTAATCGGCGTATTTGGGATTCCTCATGCTTCGGAATCAGACCCTGACCAGGCGGTTCATGCGGCTATTCAAATGCGTAGCGAACTGAAGAAGGTATCATTAAGTTACGGCCACGATTTATCAATCAGGGTCGGCATTAACAGCGGTGAAATCTTATGGGGCAGTGTAGCTGGTGGCGACTCGACCGTATGGGGAGATACCGTTAATGTGGCACAGCGCCTGCAAACCGCCGCTTCAATTAACTCGATTATCATTTCACAATCAACTAAACGGCGCCTTAAACAAGGGTATCGTCTGAATCAGATTGCTTCTCTTAAATTAAAGGGAAAGGAACAGTTTGTCCAGGCATATGAAGTCATCGACCTTGAGGAAGTTAAATTGCCTGCGGCTATTCCGTTTGTTGGGCGCAAGGAACAACTTGAGGCGTTGCAGCAGTCAATAGAAAAAACCATTGCGGATAAGAAGCCGTCTTTGGTTTTATTGACCGGAGAAGCCGGCGTTGGTAAAAGCCGTCTTCTGGAGGAGTTCAACGGATTTATTAAAAATGCGCCATATGAATTTAAGATTTTTACGGAACGCTGTTTACCTCATGCGCAATTGCCTTATGACCCTTTATCTGGAATCATCCGCCATTATCTTGACCTGACAAATTTGTCTTTAGCGGATGCGCAGAAACGCTTGGTAAAAGAGGTTGCCCGACTGCTTCCGGATAGCCCGCTGGCGCATCATTTCCTGGGGTTTTTCCTGGGGATGAAATACCCGGAATCACCGCTTGAAGAACTTACCCCGGATGCCGCCCGCACCTCGGCGTTTAATATCCTGAAAAGGCTTTTGGAACGCGTCTCTCAGGATGTCAGTTCGTTGATTATTACCATAGAAGATTTACAGTGGGGCGATATCGGAACCAAGGATTTCCTTAAATACTTAAATGATGCCGCATCGAACTGTGCCGTGATGGTGATCGCTACGGTTCGCATGCAGGAAAATATAACTGATTATATAAATCATGTCAGGGAAAATATCAGGACCGTTTCCGAATCACGCTGGAAATTAGTGGAACTTACGCCTTTTTCCAAGGACCTGACCAAGCAATTTATTGATTCCCTTATAAAAAACGCGAAGATTTCTACGCGCTTTGTAGATGAGTTATGGATAAAAACCGGTGGAAATCCACTGTTTCTTGAAGAGCTTTTGAGGGGGTTGATTGAGGAAGCTGCTTTTGATACGGGTGGTGAAAGCGGGGTGATGTCTTTACCGGAAAACGTCTGGCAAATCATCGAAAGCCGTGTTGACCGGCTTTCTGATGCGGAGAAAAAAACCATTAAAGTTGCTTCAGTTTTCGGGAGGATTTTCTGGGAAAAAGGATTAGAACAATGTCTTCAGCAGACTGTGCGCGAAACTCTGCATCAGCTGGAATCAAAAGGATTTATCGTCCGTGATACCGAAAGCTTGTACCGGAACGATTCCGAATATAGTTTCCGCCATGAACTTATCCGCGACGTCTGTTACCGTATGCTCCTGAAGCGCGACAGGATTAATTACCATCATATTGTCTTTGATTTCCTGCAGAATAAGCGTAATAGCAATGAACTCAGCGAAGAACTTTATCTCAAGCTGGGTAGTTATCATGCGGAAGAATCAAACGAATTGAAAACCGCCATAGAGTTTTATGAAAAATACGGAGACTATGAAAATAACCGTTATATGTTGGATGAATCTTTATGGGTTTACCGCAAGGCGCAGGAATTGGTTGATAAAGCGGAAATTAAGGATGATCCTGCGACTAAAGTAAGGCTGATAGAGAAAGAAGCGGAAATTTACTACTATCTTTCACGGTATAATGAAGCTGTTGAGCGTTATGAAAAACTCAGGGTTGAGCCTCCGCACTGGTCTTGGCGTGTCAAAGGACTTTTGGGTATCGCCGAAGTTCACGAAAAGCAATCTGATTACGAAGCGTCATTCCGTTATGCCGGCGAAGCCGCTGAGATTGCCTTTCACGGGCAAAATAATTATCTTTTGGGGAAATCGCTCAATCTCGTGGCGCTTTCGCTTATCGGCAAGGGGTTGTATGGGGGAGCTTCTAAATTAGCCGAAAGGGTTAAGGCGTCGTTTACCCAGGCGATGACCGAGCCATCCATCTCACCGCAGCAGTTAAGCCAGATTAAAAAAGAGCTGGCAAACAGCTTGAATAATATCGGCTTGGTTTACTGGTATCAGGGGGAATATGATTCGGCCATGTCCGCTTATGAATCGGCTTTGGGCGTTATGGAGGAAATTAATAACCGTTACGGTATCGCTGCTTCATACATAAATATTGGCAATATCCGCCGTGACCAGGGTAATTACCAATCGGCCCTTGATTATTACCAAAAATCGCTGACCACTTCCCAGATGATTGGAAGCCGTCGCGGAATGGCTGTGGCGCTTCTTAATATCGGCGCGATTTATCACGATAAAGGAGATTACCAGAAGGCGCACGAATATTTTAACCAGAGCCTTAATTTAAGCCGTGAAATCAATGCCAGGCGTGAGGAAACCGTTGCGCTTACTTCTATCGGTAATCTTTACCATGACCAGGGTGAATACGGACGTGCCCTTAAAACTCATTTGGAAAGCCTTCCCTTAAAAAGGCAGTTGTCTGAAAAAACCGAACTGGTGATTGCGCTTCTCAATATCGCCACGCTTTTCTTTGAACGCGGCGATTACGGCGAAGCCGCTCCGTTGGTTGCCGAGGCGGAACAGATTGTCAGCCAGGTCAAAGCCAAGATGGAAATTATTACCTCGCTTAATACCATGGGAAGGATGCTGGTGTATTTCGCCCTTATGGGCGGTTTACCCGGGACGTCAAAAGCAACACTTTTTAACAAGGCAAAAGAATATGTCCAGACCGCCTTGAAAATGGCAAAGGCCTTAAACCTGAAGACGCAAACTTTGGAAGCTATCACCTCACTTGCTTTGCTCAATGTCCAGGAAGGCGTTTCTAATGTGGATTCTCATCCAAAGACAACGCTTAATAATCAGGATGGGGATATCTTTTTCCGGGACGCGTATAAATTATTGAAAGAGGCGGAAGCTTTACTGCCGTATATTTATAATAAAGAATCGCAGATACATTATTATTTTGCCTACGCCCGTTATTATTTGGAAATTATCAATTACCTTGGTAAAAAGAAAAAGGACAATGCCGTGGCGCGTGAGCTTGAACAAGCCATCCAGGAAGTCACTAAAATTACTACCAAGGCTTTAAATATAACCCAGGAGCTCGGTCTTAAACGGCTCCAGCCGGAAGCCATGTTCCTTTACGTCCAGGCGCTTTCCGTTTCAGGGGAAAAAGACAAGGCGGCAAATTATTATGAAAACTGCCGCCAGCTGGCTGAAATGATGGGGCTTAAACCTTTCCTGCGCATGACGGCCCGTATGCCGGTCTGATGATAATTTTGGACAAAGTCCACGATTTTATTTGACAAATATCGACTAAACGTTTATTTTTGTTTTCTGATGCTTAAATAAAATATAGGAGATGAATCATATGGCACAACAGCAAACGGCTACGGCAACCAAAACCAAAGAATTCTGGAGATGGAAAGAATATAACTGGCATGATGATGCCAAGGATTGGAAGAAAGCGAAAATCGTAACTGCCGGAGTCGATGTCGGTTCGGTTTCGTCCAAAACAGCCATCATGATAGATGGTGAGCTTTATGCCTATAGCCTGATGCGCACCGGAGCGGATAGCCCACAATCAGCCCGCAAAACTATGGAATGGGCAATGGAAGGCACAGGAATGACCCTCGATAATGTCCAGTATGTTGTCGGAACAGGTTATGGCCGTGTTAACGTTCCGTTTGCCAAGAAAGCCATTACGGAAATCGCCTGCCATGCGCGCGGCGCTAATCATATCTGGGGTCCGACCGTTAAAACGGTTCTCGATATGGGCGGCCAGGATTGCAAAGCCATTAAATGCGATGAAAAAGGCAAGGTCACCGCATTCCTGATGAATGATAAATGCGCCGCCGGAACCGGGCGCGGAATGGAAGTCTTTGCGGATTTACTTTCTGTCCCAATCGAAGAAATGGGGGAATGGTCGTTCAAAGTGGATAAAGAACCCGAACCTGTTTCTTCCACCTGCGTGGTGTTTGCCAAGTCAGAGGCAATCGGGCTTTTGCGCCAGGGTTGGCCCAAGGAAAAAGTGCTGGCGGCATATTCCTCTGCCATGGCTCACCGTGTATTTACGCTTCTGGAAAAGGTCGGAGTGGAAAAAGACTTCGTTATTACCGGAGGCATCGCCAAGAACGTCGGCGTAGTCCGGAGAATCGAAGGCGAGCTTAAAATAAAAGCCCTTGACAGGCCGTCACAGTATGACCCACAGCTGGCCGGCGCAATCGGTGGGGCTCTCTTTGCCAAAGCCCTGGTGGAGAAGAGCAAGTAAGAATATATAAGGTGATACGTTAATAGAGTTGATAAGGGCATAAGAAAAGAGATTCTTATCAACTTCCAAACTTATAAACATATTAACTGAAGTATGCTGGCAAATTACGGTTACAAAGACGGTTCCGGTGAATTTTTCATCACCATAGATACGGATAAATGCAACGGCTGCGGCGATTGCGTCAAGGCATGCCCGGCAAAGGTGTTTATTACCGGCACGGACGAAAGCGATCCCTTTAGGGATTTGCCCGTGGCTATGGTTACCGACGACCACAGAAAAAAGCTCAAATATTCATGCGCACCATGCAAACCCACCGCAGGCAGACCCCCTTTACCCTGCCAAGCAGCCTGCAAACCGCAGGCAATAGTTCACTCGTGGTAAGATAGAACACCCCGCTCTGAGGGACCCCGATTAACCCCGCTCCGCTGCGCTTCGGGGACACCCCGAATAATCGGGACCTTCGGCCGTATGGGGGTAGGGAGTCCCGTTCGGCTGAGCTCACGACGAAGCCCGAAGGGGGCGAATAGCACGAATCATACCGAATGAGACGAATTATTCGAGTGATTCGTTCTATTCGGTTTTATTCGTGTTTATCTTTAATCCGTGTAAATCTGTGGTTAGAAAAAAAGATTGACAGATTCGTTTGATTGAGTATAATCAAACCTGCTTGTAATTTGGGGGCGGTAGGTGTCCCCTGGATTAGAAGGTTGTTCCTGTGAAGTTAGGAAGGATGCCGGTTTATTAAATACGGCGGCTCTGGTCTTCGCGGGGCAAAAATATTTTACTCAAATAAATATTTTTGCTTGACAATTAGATTAACTAATGCTATAATCAAAACAATTAATTTATTCGCCCGGACACAAAATAGATTTAAGCATCTTTGAGTAATCACCTGATTTTAGCGGGCTATTTATCGCTATCAAATCGAAAAGGAGGGTGTATGAACAATCTGTTGAGATTAAGCGCGATTGCCTTATTAGTTTTGGTGCTGCTGGGATTAGGCGGCAAAAACGGAATCTTTGCCGATGATGACACAATCAGCGGGTCTTCAATAAACCTCAAAGAAAGGCTTACGGCTAAAGCGCAATCATCCTCCCGTTCTGATTTTATCCCTGCGGCGTTTGATATCGTCAATAGCGTTTTCGTTGACAAATCACCGGAAAATATCAAGGTAACCAAAGCATCGCCACTTAAAGCCAATCTGGACGGGGTGGAAGTGGAAATCATATTACCGGCAAATGCGCAGGCGAAAACAGTCTTTGATTTCAGCATAAAGTTGACGACGCTGACCTTTTCATATATCAGGCCGCTTTTAGCGGTAAATGATAATTTCACGCTAAACAATTACGAGATAAACGGCGTTTCCCCGTTTTTCCCTTCCAGCGATTTTACATATACAAACACCCCGTTTACATATAATTACAATGCTCCGTTGCCGAATCCGGTATTCCGCTGGAATCAGGTGCCGCTTGCCTATCAAACCGGATACAAATTCGTGGATTTGGGAGCCAATGTTCCCTGGCAGCATGCCGGTTACATTAGCGAGTGGAGCGGAGACAATGTCACATGGACATTCAAGAATGTTTATCCGATGTCAAACGGGGACTTCAAATTCGCCGTATTTGTCGATGGCAGGTGGATAACTGCCGATTGGAATGATATCATCATCGGGTTTGTGCCGGTTGACGACACGTTAACGGTCAGCGGTGGAGTTGTTGTTCCCGCCGCGCCGAGTAACCTAATCGCCACAGCGGTTTCCTCATCGCAGATTAACCTTGCTTGGCAGGATAATTCGGATAATGAGGATGGATTTATTATTGAACGCTACGCTGGTTGGGAAAGTGTTTATGAACAAATCGCTACGGTTAACGCAAATATTACGACTTATCCTAATGCTTATTTGTCAGACTACACACTTTACACCTATCGTATTAAAGCATTTAATCAAGCAGGGAATAGTGAATTCTCTAATGTAGCAATTGCCTCAACCCTTGCTTATATTCCTACTATTGGCGAAATGAAAGGATTACTTAACCAGTATTATCAGGCAGGCCTAATTAAAAACAAAGGTATTTATACATCATTTCTTGCGAATTTTAACTGCGCGTATGATGCTTTGTTAAAAGGAGATATTCTTGCCGCAATTAACCAGCTTCAAGCCTTGCGTAATAAAATTGAGGAACAAATAGCCGCATTAATAGCTAAAGGGATTGAAGAAGGAGTCGAACAATTAAAATTATTGCGTACCTATGTAGAGCGATTTCTTAACACCATTTTATCTCCTGCTCAATGGGAATGGACAACTCCACTACCACCTCCTGCACCGCCATGGATAATAAAACGAGATGCAAATAATTTAACAATTCTAACTGGTAATGATAAAAGTAAAACATCTACAGATTTAAAACCCACCAATACTTTTAAATATAACTGTTGTTTGTCTATACAGTTTTTTGAAGAAAAACTAGACCCTGAAAACGAAATAGGAGTCATGAAATACAGTAAAGCTTTAGAGTTATGGGGTTATGGAAAACCTGTTGTGATACAAATTATACCGCACGGTAACGAAGGATGTCATTGTGAATGTAAAGAATGGGGATTCGTCCAAATGCTTAAAATGACAACACATATTAAACAAACTAATAACAATAATTGGGAAGAAGTCGAAACCATGATTGACGGAACAACTGTTCAAGCAACGCATGATTGGAAGATAGAATCAACACCAACGGAACAACTAAAAGAGGCGGCTAACGAATTAATAAAACAAGGTGCTTTGACTAATGAACAAGCTGAAGAAATTATAAAATAAGCAGCTCCTTATCCTCAATTTAATCGGTCTGCTTTAGTGAACGGGAACTCTGTAATGGTAGATTGGCCTCAATTAATCAATCCATGGGATTTTAAAGTAACGCTAAAAGGCGAAAACGGTGAAACGAAAGAAATAACTGAAGGGACGAGCGTTAGGGCAAAATACGAATTTAAGACTTGGATTATCTGCAAAGACCCGCCTGGAGTAATTGGATATATTCATTGGGGTTTTACGGTAACAGTTGACGTTAAGAAGAAAAATGGAAAATACGAAGATGGAACGACCTATACTATAACCGCTAACCCGGAACCAAAATTTATGCCGGCGCCGGAGGCTAACGGGTGGGATGAGTTAACTCCAGAACAACAAGAAGAAGCGCAAGCAGAATATGACATTTATAAGAACCTTCTGGGAAATAGTTATAATCAATATGCGGATGTTCTGAAATGTTCTGAAGAATAAAATGATGAGGATTGCATATAGAGGAACTGTGAAAACAGCTTGCTATAGGTTGTTTTCCATAATGGTTTTATTTTCTATATCACTATCATCTTGCTCAAGCTTTTCTGTCGAAACGGATCATCAGATATTAGAAATAGACAAGAAAATAGAAGAAATCAGGAAAATAATTATTGAGAGAGAGAAATCTAATCAATATTGGTTTGGCGATTATACTCGAAAGGAAATAGAAAAGAAGTTGGCTATATTAGACATCATTGCTTCTGCAAAAGATTCGGTAGCAACGAATAAATTAATTGCCATTTTAAAAAATGATTCTCACCCTCACATAAAAGCTCTTGCTGGATTAATATTGGGTGATATAAAAGAAAACCCCATTGTTACTCCATCATTAATAGAAGCTCTAAAACAAGATAACGACCCTGTTGTTAAAATAAATCTTTTACACGCGCTAAAGATTTCTACGAATATTGACGCGGACAAGCTAATTTATTCTAAATGGTATAGCCGTTTGGTTTCTATTGCCGAGGATGAAGGAGTAACTCTTCTTTATGATGCCCCCCCAATCTGGAGTCTTGGAAGAAATCCTTTCCTGCTAACATTTCATCGCTCTAAAGTCACAAATGATTATTACCAAAATCAAATTGATACGAGAATCCAGGATAATATACAACAGGTTTTAACTGATATACAGTTATCTGATGAGGATGTTATGGTTAGAAATGTTGCCGAGAAATTCCTTTTAAAATATTCATCTTCGGCAACATTACCGCCTGAAAAGTGAAATCCTGAGCGTAGCCGAAGGGTAAAAATTGGCACCCCAATACCTTTGCAATAAAGGAGTTATATCGGCACCTAAAGGTAGGCGAAGTGAAATCCCGCAATAGCGGGGCACTGGGATGTGTCCCGAAATTCCCGATTAAAATGAAAACAATCGCTTTGGCGAAGAGGTTAGCGTCTGCTATAAGAGATAAAAAGAGGCGGTTCAGGGGTAACTATAAATATGAGTCTGATTTGGAGAAAGAAGTTTATAGTATTTTCAGGAGAATCATTAAAGCAGAACTTAATTTAAATGACAACAAAAAGCTAAATGACATAATTATTACTCATGGGGAAACAAAACCAGAAAAAGATAGATGGACTGCTACTAAGCCTTGGCAAGACGTTATAATTAAAGGCTGTCATAATACTTCTGATATCGTAATAAGATTGCCAAAAAGTGAGCAAACCATAGCGATACAACTTAAATACGCTAAAGATAATATTACCGGGCATATTCAAACTGTAGTCGGGCAATGTCTTATTGCTTCTTTAGGAGGGCATTCTGCTGTCATAGGAATTGTAGTTTCAAGACGGAAGTTTGACGAGCATCATAAAAAAGGTAAACTAAAACGTCTTGTCGATTTACTAAGACAGCATAATATATTTCTTGTTGTTAGGAAGATATAGATTTGAAATGTAATACGGGGCGGCTGGAATTACTGTAAGCAAAAGTATAAAATAATCATTGACAAACATTTAATAATTTTGTAAGATACCACTATGAAAGCGCAGCGACAGCGGAGTCCCGCCCCAAGCGGGGAAGCAATTAGGTATCTTAATAATGCCAGGGGCATCCTGCGGAAAGCCCCGCGGGAAGGACGGGTCTATACCGATATCAAACCGGTCAGGGAAGCTTGCGGCACGGCGTATTTAGCCGTTCTTGAAGCCATCAATGCATATCTCTTGAAGCAGGGGCTGACAAAAAAAGAATTGCCCCGTTCCATGGAGGCTTATCAGAAAACACTCCGTAAATATGGTGGTATCCACAATGGTAAACTCTTCCGTGACTTTGATAAACTCTATGATGAATTGCATATTGCGGGCTACTACCGGGGACTTCTCTGGGGAACAGGTGCGGTTCAGGATGCTTTTAACCTTGCCCAGCAGTTTATTTCCAAATTATCTAAATAAAATCTTGACAAATCCATAACTATCGTTTATAGTCGGTTACAGGTATAACAGTTTTTAAGCCTGTCACCTTTCGGTAGAAAGGCGACAGGCTTTTTATTTGGTTATCACCTCCTTTAACATACCTAATTCATTATTATCTAATGGGTTACATTCACCACAAAGGCACAAAGAGCACGAAGGCGTAATCTCTTGTTTTCTTCTTTGTGACCTTTGTGTATTTGTGGTGCATTTTTTCTAATTACCTATCATATAAGCTGTTAAATCTTATTGCCATATCCGATACCCTGTCGCCTTTCTACCGAAAGGTGACATCCGTGCCTCAAGCCCCTTTTCATGACGTTGTAAACTTGCTATGATGATGGGAAAAAGGAGGCTTGAGTATGCACACTGAGGGCGTTCAGCACGAAGTGGGACAATGGGTGTTAAACGGGCGAAAGTTCCTGACTGACGAAGAAATAAGGCGGTTAAAGAGAGTTTGCGCCCTGCCCGCCGGGCAGGGACTCCCTATCGTCCCGCAGAGCGAAGCGGAGCGGGGTAGAACAGAAAGGGAAAGAGTGATTATTAACCTGGGACTTCTGGCTGGTTTAAGGGTAAAGGAGGTTGCTGACCTGAAATGCGGGGATATTTCTATCGGGACACAAATGTCTTCCCTGACTGTCCGTAACGGCAAAGGCGGTAAGATGAGATTAGTCCGGTTTAATGGGGAACTGAAGGAATCTATTATGAACTATTTAAAATATAAGGAGGCAAAAGGTGAGGAATCAGGGACAGACGACCCCCTGTTCAAGTCAGACCTGCCCCCCGACCCGCCTGCCGGCGAGGCAGGAAGCATCGGGGTTCAGGCGGGTAAGAACAATAAACAGATAAGCAGACGCACAATTCAGCGGGTATTTGAACGGATGGCGAAAACGGCTGGCATTATTGGACATTCTTTTCATCACTTGCGACACACCTATGCCAGCCATTTATACCGGGCGAGTGGATATAACCTGCGGCTTGTCCAGAAACAGTTGGGCCATGCAAGCATCAAGACCACGCAGGTTTACGCGGATGTCTTCGATGAAGACTTAACGAAAGCAGTAGAGAAGTTGTATATATAATGAATAAATAAAAAGGGAGGAATAAAACGATGAACCAGATAAAATGGATGATTGTCTTAACAATAGGATTAATCCCGCTTTTGGCAATGGGATGCGCTTCTATCATAACAGGAACCTCACAACAGGTTAATTTTAATTCTAACCCTGCTGGTGCAAAGGTCGTCATTGAGCCGGGTGGAACAACCGGTACCACCCCTTTTACCGCGAAATTGGCAAAGGGACGGTCCTACACATGCACGGCAACAAAAGACGGGTATGACCCGGATACCCAGCATATCGGAAAAGTTTTTAACGGCTGGTTTGTTGGAAATGCTCTTATTGGCGGTATTCTTGGGGTGATAATTGATATTGCAGACGGAGCCTGGTTTAACTTAAGTATAGAATCTGTAAATTTTCAACTTCCACCCAAACAAAAATAAGCAGGAGGGGCTTTATCGTGAAAAGGCTATTATTTGTTTTGCTGTTAGCGATCACTTCGCTTGGTTACGGCGGGATGTGCAACAAATCGGGCGGTGGTGGAGATACCTCCAGCGGAAGCAGCGCACCTCCTCCTCCATCACAAGTAGGTTCATGGGCCTATACCACAGTAGTTTCTACCGATTGGACTCTTGGTAATACTTCCATTACCATAGATTCCAATAATAAGGTTCATGTCTGTTGCTATGACGACACGAACGGTAACCTTATATATATCACCGATGCTTCCGGTCCCGTAGTTGTCACAACCATAATTATCCCCGGTGTGGTTGGCCAATATAACTCTATTGCACTGGATTCCAATAACAAGATTCACATCAGTTGTTTTGACTATACTAACCGTGACTTAATATATGTAACGAATGTCTCAGGTTCGTGGGTTTATAGCACATTGGATTCTAACGGTGCCGTTGGTATGCATACTTCCATTGCCGTTGACAAGAATAACAAAGTCCATATCAGTTATGTTGACCTTAGCGATAATTTGAAATACGCTACTAATGCCTCCGACTCATGGGCCATATCTACCTTGGATTCTGCCTATAACGATTCAGATACTTCCATTGCGCTGGATTCCAATAATAAAGTTTACATCAGTTATGAATATTATGATGGACTGGATACCAGCCTTAAATATGCCACCAATGCCGGAGGGGGCAGTTGGATTTATACGACCTTGGATTCTTCGGTGGCTGATATCGGTTATTCTAACTCCATTAAATTGGATTCTAATAATAAGGTTCACATTAGTTATGAAGATTTAACTAACAAAGACCTGAAATATGCCACTAATGTTTCAGGGGCTTGGGTGCTTGCTACCCTGGATTCTACCGGCTGGGTTGGTTATAGCACCTCCATTGCGGTTGATTCTAATAATAAGATACACATTGCTTATTATGATAATACTAATTATGACCTTAAATATGCGACTAATGCATCGGGTTCCTGGGTCTGCAAAACTTTGGATTCTGCCGTTGATGTCGGTTTTGCTTGCAGTATCGCCAGGGATTCTAACGACAAAATTCATATCAGTTACTATGATACCACGAATGATGATTTGAAATATGCCACGAATAAATAAGGAGATATGATGAAAAATAAAACGTCCCGACCGAAGGTATCGGGATTGGCTTGTCTTATCTTACTCATGGGCATGGGGCTAATGGGTTGTAATTCGAAATACTTTACCGTTCTTGAAGCCCCTTCAAAACCGTTTAACAATTTTAGTCAAATCGAGATTAAGGAATTACAGATTGATATTGCTGATTTCAACAACTTGTCGCCGGAAGAACAAGCAGGCACACAGAAATTTACTGCCGGGCTTTCCCACAGGCTCCAAGCCTGTTTCTTGGAGAAAGGTTTTTTCGTTTCTAAAACAGGCGAAAAGCTAATCCTTGAAGGGCGGGTGCTTGAATTTAATCCCGGAAGCAAAACTGCCAGATGTCTGCTGGGCGTTTATGGGGTAGGGAAAGGTAAAATTATTGTTGAAGTGACGTTTTCCAGCCAGGATGGGACGCTTATTGCCAAAGGCACTGCCGAAGGCGGCGTGTCTACAGGAACATTAGGCGGAGAGATGACGGAAGCCGTAGAACGCCTGGTCGATGCCATTGCCGATTTCGTGGAAAAGAATTATCAAAAGTAAATGACAATGTGCAAGATGATTCTTAGTATTTTAGTCCCGATATAATCGGGGAAAGGAGTTTGAGATATGACACCGGACATAATAAAGTTCCACATCAAACTGGGGTTTCCCCTGTTTGAGGCGCCTTTGAGGTCGTCCGACCAATGGGCGCAAGTGCTCGGGCTGGTCGCTCCCCAGGTAGATGCCAAGCGCAAACTTGCCGTCCCGACCGAGCAGACCTTCGCGGATAAAATCGCCGACCCGTCTTCAGTCGGTTACCAGGAAATCATCTCCGGCATCACGACCACACGCAAAGGCAAGACCCAGGCCATGGTTTATAATGCCCAGCGCCAAAAACTCAGGGATGCATTTTTGAAATGGAGCCAGAAACTCGATTTCATGTTCGCGACCGTGGACGGAGTCGAGGCGAAACGGTTTAAAGAGGCCGTTGCCGCGGCAAAGAACCTCTGGGGTGCGGGCGCATCTAAAAGTCTCTTGCGGGCAACCGGCACCCGTTTGGAAGGCATCGGCGCTTCCATTATCGCCGCCTACTGGCTGACCAAACACAAGAAAGCGGTTGGCTCTATCCGGACCGGGACAGACCAGGTCGTCTCCGGCTCTCCCTTTAATATCTGCCAGCCAGGCTTAGCCAATACGCTCGTCTCGGCGCTGACGCAAAACCTGACCTTCGCTTTAATTGTGGCACAGCAGTCAGAACTTGACCCGGCAATCCTGGCTGTCCTTAATGCCAGGCTTAATATGGTTGCCCAGATGTTTATTGACCCCGGCTTGGGCTTGGTATCTTTTAGTCCGGGTGGTGGTTCACATTTGGATATCATCAACGACTCTGTATTAGGAGAAATGGTGTCTGTGAAAGTTAGTCAGGTTTAAAAATGCGAACACGAACCTGCCCGAATGC
>JACQZI010000041.1 GCA_016207825.1 Planctomycetota bacterium
AGGGGGGTAGTGGTCGGAGACGGAAAAATCCGCCCTAATTTCTTATAAAACAAGCAGATACAAACTGACAAACCCATAACATTCAATAAAATATAGAGTTGGAGAATCTCAAAATCCATGTAAAATTTTATCTCCTTATTTCCCAAGGAGTTGTAAATATAAAATCAAGAAAGTTTATAAAAACACTATATTTTCTGTCCCCCAAAACTATAGAGATTATGGAGGGATAACAATAGAGGGGCTGGGTGGTTTCCGGGGAAGCCTTCCGGTTCTTCTTCCGTTAGTCCTTTAGGGCTGTCGAGTTATCCGGAAATCCCGGCACTGCAGGCTGGGAAAGTATGGGGGGCGGTTCGGCTAACAATTACTCCGAGCAGGTTAAGGCCGTGCCTGGCCGGGGCGAATGAATTAAATCGGCCAGAAAGGAGAAAATGTATGTCAAACATAGTTAGCCATGGGATGTTGATGATCGGCTGGCCTTTGGATACGCCGACGGAAGTAGGTGAAAAATGGGCTGCTAATATGAAAGCCAATGCGCTTCGTATCTACCAGAGCATTTTAGCCAAGATTCCGGATAAGGGCAAGTTCCAGGAAAGGATAGCCGGTCCGGCAAGCACGGGCTACGCGGGTTATGTCAATCCGGGATTCGTCTCCAGAAGAGGAAACGAGGTTTCCGACATTCTGGACGGCCAGGTGGCAAACCTGCGCGATTCCTACGAGAAGTTCGTCCGCAACCTTGAACACGCCTTTGAAACCGTGGATGGTGACCAAGCCAAGCGGTTCAAAGAGAAAGTGGAAAAGGCCAAGGAAAACTTCATGGAAGGAATGGCCCGGCGCACACTCATCTTTGGCGGAACCAGGGTAAAGGGCCGTGGCGCGGCGGCGATTGCCCCGCACTGGCTCGTGAATGACCAAAGGGTCATGGATTGGCTGAGAGCAGACGACAAGGTTTTGGAAGGCGGGCCGTTCAGGGTCTGCAAAATCCAGGACCGGTCGGCTTTCAAGGCCGCCCTGACCGAGCGGGTCATTCAAGCAGGGGTCCGGATTATCAAATCCGGCTTCTCGCCCATGGTCATCGCCAAGGAGAACAACCAGACAAACAACCTGGTGCAGAAGTTCATAGACCCGTCACTGGGCCTGGAATCTTTCAGCACGGGCGGATTATCCCGGCTGGATTTTATCCTGCAGGGCAATAATCGTTTGTTCCTGGAAGTGCAGGTGAGCCAAGTGTGATGTATGCCCCCTCCGGCCCCGCTTTGCGGGGTCGGGGCGGGATGTCGCTACGCTCCAGGGGAAGGAGTCCCGGCTCCTTCCCCTTTTTTTATTTTAACAATAATATTTCTCTTGTAATTTTATAAATAAATCGGTAATATATTCCTGCTCGTTTAGGGGACTAAAAATATGACTTTAAAATCACTGTTTAAAACAATCATCTGCCTGGCGGTCTGCCTGATTGTCCTCTCGCCTGCAATACATCCTTCGCTAAACGCTAAAGATAATGATAAAACCAAGGATAATCCCAAAGAACAGGGCAAAAGCGATGACAAACCTGCCTCGCCGGCAGGCGGGGACACGCATGATGATAATAGGAATAAAGATAAGGTAAAGGATAAGGATGAGAGTAAGGAAAAAGAGAAGCCTTCCACCCCTCCGCCCAAGGCCAAGAAGGAAAAGAGCGGAACCCTGAAAACCTTTGTCAAGCCTTATACGGATAAAGATAATCCCAAACATGATGATAAAAGCCATCACGACCGCCGCGGCCATGAGTCATCCGAATATTCTTCCGTCGGTTGCTACGAGTATGAAAATGACGATGACTATGATGACGATGATGATTCCGGCTGGGGCGATTTCTTCTGGGACCTATGGTGGGAGCTCTTTTTCGGAGACCACGGTTTCCGGTATCGCTCTTGCCCTTACGGTGAATCCGCCTACCAGGGCATTTATATTTCCAGCGACCCTTTCATTTCAGAAAGCTACAACGGGTTTGCTCTCCAGATGAGGACTTTTTACCAGAAGGTGGAAAGCGATTTGTGGGGCTACGGCGTTTACGGCAAATTGATGCTTCCCTCCGGTTTCAGCGGGGATATGTATTATAACCGCTACCGCGAGGAAATGGATGACGCAACCGATACCATGAACTTTTTTTCCATGCACTTTAATTTCGCCGGTTTTGCCAGTGACACCAATACGGTTTTCGAGCTCGGGCTGGGCGGTGCGTTTTTGACCGATGTCGAAGGGACCTCTCACGGCAGTTTATCGTTCCAGGGCAAGGTCTCCTATTTCCCGCGCGAGCCTTGGAGCCTGCAGGTATTGCTCGGTTACAGCGCATCGGCCGGGGAATCACTTATCAATCTCGATGCCACAGCCGGCTGGCACAAGAATAACTGGGAAATATTCGTCGGATACCATTCGCTCATAAATTCAGGAGGAGCTAATCTGGACGGGCCGGTCATCGGGCTTGCCATCTGGTTTTAAGGAAATATGTTTAAAAACATAGCAACATTCTTCAGAAAGGTTGTAAACCCGCGGATGTTTTATTACCGCGGCGTCATTTCTTCCAGACGCGGTAATTTTGACAAGGCGGTTGCTTATTTTAACCGTGTTTTAAAAGATAATCCTCTTTATGCCGAAGCCTATCTGGGACTCGGCTTGATATGCAAAATACAGGGTGATTATAAGCGTGCCATCAAGCATTTTAATAAAATTATCAAGATGCGGCCGGATAATGCCGCCGCATATTACAACCGCGGACGTTCATATTACCATAAAGGTGATTATGCCGCGGCCATCCAGGATTACAGCTTTGCCATTGCCATAAATCCGAAAAACGCCCTGATTCATTACCGCCGGGGGCGGGCTTATTACCGCCTAGGCAAATACGAACCTGCGGTTGAAGATTTTTCCAATGCGCTCAAGCTTGACCCCAAAGACACCGCGATTTATTATAACCGCGGCCGCGCTTATTATCACCTGGAAAATTATGAAAACGCCATGAGGGATTTCGATAAAGCGATAGATATCACTCCCAATTTTCCCGAGGCACTTTACCGGCGCGGGACCATCCATATGGAAAGAGAAGATTACGAAGACGCAATCGACGATTTTACTAGGGCGGTCGAGGTGAAGCCCAATTATACCAAGGCGTATTTTAACCGCGGGCTTGCCTATGCCCAGACCGGCGATTTGGATATGGCTTACGGTAATTTTACCAAGGCGCTCAGTATCTCCTCAAACTATGCCGAGGCGTATTTCCAGCGCGGCAGGGTTTTGCAGGAAAAAGGAATGCATGACGAAGCCAAGTCTGATTTTAAGAAAGCGCTGGAATTGGATTCCGACCATGTGGGCGCGCGCCAGATGCTGGAAGCGCCTGAAATCTTGGAAAAGAAGCCAAATGCCGGAACCCCTGATGGAAAAGAGTCCCAGGACTCCGATTCTGCCGGGGAGCCGAAATAATTAAGAGTCTCTAAGAATGAACTTCCCATGCAGCAACTACTTGATTCCGCCCAATATATTAAAGGCGTCGGTCCCGAGCGATTCAAGCTTCTTAATAAATTAGGCATAAAAACCATCCGCGATTTAATGTATCATTTCCCGCGCCGCTACCTGGACCGCTCCAGGATAAAAACCATTGCCGAGGTGCTGGAAGAAGGGCGCAAAGCATCTCCCGGTGCTTTGCCTGAACAAACTGTCCAAGGGAAAATATTGGAATCCGTTCTTAAGCGGACCAGGCGATGGCTATCTATATTCCAGATTGCAGTGGGCGATGATACCGGAATCGTTTACGCCACCTGGTTTAACCAGCCGTTCCTCGAGGAATACTTCAATAAAGGCGATGAGGTAATACTTTCCGGAAGACTAAAGTTTTATAAGCAGCCGTTCTTAGAATCGCCCGAATACGAAATAATAAAAGGAGAGGAGTACGAGCCCCTGCACGCCGGCCGGATTATTCCCTGTTATCCTTTGACCGCGGGCTTAAACCAGAAATACCTTCGGCGGATAATCAAGGGTGCGGTAGAAACTTATAGCTCCTCTCTTTCCGATACGCTTGGCCGGATACCGGATAAACCTGCCGGACTTTTGCCCGTACCGGAGGCGGTTAAACGGATTCATCTTCCCGAATCGGAAAGTGATATCAGTAACGCCCGCACAAGCCTGGTTTGGGAGGAATTATTCCTGGTGCAGTTGGCGCTTGCCGAGCGTTACAGGGCAATCAAGAAAAACACGGTCAAGCACCCGCTGGCTATCTCCGATACCCTCGAACAGCGCATACGGCAGCGGATTCCTTTTACGCTTACCGCCGCTCAGGAGAAAGTAATTAATGAAACAAAAAACGACCTTACCGGCAAGTATCCGATGAACCGCCTGCTTCAGGGCGATGTCGGCTCAGGGAAAACCATCGTGGCGGTTTACGCCATCCTCGCCGCAATCGGCAACCATACGCAGGCGGCTTTAATGGCGCCTACGGAAATACTGGCCGAACAGCATTACCAGACTGTTTCACGGCTCTTGGAAAATTCCAAGGTGCGCATTTCCTTGATGGTCAGCGGAATCCAGCGTAAAGAACGCCAGGAGCAAATTGAACTGGTTAAAAAAGGCGAAATAGATTTAGTCATCGGCACACATGCCCTTATCCAAAAGGCGGTGGTGTTTAACAAGCTTTCTTTGTTAATCATAGATGAACAGCATAAATTCGGGGTAGAGCAGCGCGAGACATTGAAGTCAAAGGGCGAAAACCCGCATACCCTGATTATGACCGCCACGCCTATCCCGCAAACACTGACCCTGACCCTTTTCGGAGACCTTGATTTATCCGTCATAGACGAAATTCCCCCGGGCAGGAAGCCGGTAAAAACGATCCTGCGCCCCTCGGCTAAAATGCCCGAAGCGCTTGAATTCATCCGGCAGAAAATACACGAGGGCAGGCAGGTTTATTTTGTCTATCCCTTGATAGAAGAACAAAGAGCCAAGAGCGAAGAGGAAAAAGCCAGCCGGGCGATGCTGCGTTCCGCTACCCAAATGGCGAAACACCTTAAGGCGAAAGTATTTCCGGAATATAATATCCAGCTTTTGCACGGCGGGATGAAGCAGAAAAAGAAGGATGAAATAATGAGGGACTTCCGCCAGGGGAAAACCAACATCCTTGTTTCCACCGTGGTTATAGAAGTTGGTATCGATGTTCCCAACGCCTCGGTCATGGTCATTGACCACGCCGAGCGCTATGGCTTGGCGCAGCTGCACCAGTTAAGGGGGCGAATCGGGCGAGGTCAGCATAATTCATATTGCCTTTTATTCGGGGATTTCAAGACGCCCGATGCCGAAAAGCGCCTAAAGATAATGGAAGAGACCAGCGACGGATTCAGGATTGCCGAAGAGGATTTAAGGATACGCGGCCCGGGAGAGTTTCTTGGGACAAAGCAAAGCGGATTCCCGGAATTGAAAATCGCGGATTTATCCAAAGATTTGGATATCCTGAAAGCCGTCCGCAAGCACGCCTTTAAGACCTACCTGCCGACAGGCAGGTAAGAAGCTGAATCAGAAGCAGCTTTTACACTTAATCACACTTTTTGCAGATATTTTTATCGCCCGCGTTTTTCTCCTGCAATGCCCTGACTATCTTTTCCGGTGTAATGGGCAGTTCTTTCATCCAAACGCCTGTAGCATTAGCAATCGCATGCGCCACCGCGCCCAGAACCGGCAGTGTTGAGCCTTCGCCGATTTCCTTGGCACCGAATGGCCCTTCGGGTTCATAGGAATCCACGATGCCGGAGAATATTTCCGGCGCGTCTTTGATGGTCATTAGGAGATATTCATGTAAGTTAGGATTGACGATTTCGCCTTTGGAGTCATAAACCGTATCTTCCATAAGGACTTCACCTGCTCCCATGACAATGGCTCCCTCCACCTGCCCGTGCACGGCCATTGGGTTAACCGGCGTGCCGCAGTCGTGGTAATCCGTGAACTTGTCGATTTTTACCTTGCCTGTTTCCAAGTCAACGGTCAGTTCGCAGACGGATGAGCCGAATGAATATGCGGGACTGGTGCCGACAGCCGCGCCTTTGTATTTTCCGCCCAAGCCTTCGGGCGGCGCATAACAGCCTGTGCCGACCAGCGGACCTTTTTCCGAGAAATACGCCCTTGCCGCTTCCGACCAGGGCATGAACTTGTCTTTATTCTGTTTATGCCTGATAACTCCGTTTTCAGCAACAAGCTCGCTTTCGCTAACGCCGAGAACTTTCGCAGCATAAGGCATGATTTTCTTTACCACATCCTGTCCGGCGCGAGAGACCGCATTGCCGCCCATGAGCGTGATGCGTGATGAATATGCGCCGAGATCTATGGGTCCGATATCGGAATTCCATGATTTGATACGTACCAAAGCCGGTGGGATACCTAGCGCTTCCGCGCACATTTGCGTCAATACCGTCTCGCTTCCCTGCCCGATTTCCGCCGCGGAAATTTCTAGTATTGCGACAGAGCCGTCTTCAATGATACGGACAATCGCATTTGAATGCGGGAACTTGGAGCGGTATATCGGATAACCTGCGCCGGAAACAAATCCGCCGCATCCGATTCCGATTCCTTTGCCGGGCGAGAGTTTTTTATATTTATTTTCCCAGTCGCTCTTTTCACGGACTGATTTTAATGTCGCCTTAAATTCGCAGGAGCGGATATCCAAATCGTTTACCGTTCTCGTATTCGGGTCCATGGCATTCACTTCGCGTATTGTAATCGGGTCAATCTTCAGGTCTTCCGCAATCATACTCAGAAGCGATTCGAACGCGAATCTCGGCTGTGGGCATCCGTGCCCTCTCATTGCCCCGCAAGGCGCTTTATTGGTATACATCCGGTAGCCGTCGTATTTATAATTCGGGATATGGTAAAGGGTCGGCACCATCGAGCCGGCATAATAAGCGCTGACAATGCCGAACGAGGTATAAGCGCCGCCATCCAGATAAATCTTACTGCTCACGGCTGTGATTTTGCCGTTCTTCTTTACTCCGATTTTAAATGTCATGTGCTGTTTGTGGCGTCCGCGGAAATACAGGAACATTTCTTCCCGGCTATATGTAATCGCGACAGGTCGTCCGGTCTTCATGGTAAGCTGTATGGAAACATAATCAGCTGTGGAAGCCTCGGCTTTGCCGCCGAATCCGCCGCCTACATGCGGACGCATAATCCTGAATGAGCCGAGCGGCTTGCCGAATACCCGCGCTACCTGATAATTAAGATAGTGCGGCACCTGAGTGGATGAATAAAGGATAATCGAGCCATCACCTTCAAGCATCGCAATCGAGGCATGCGGTTCCATGGGTGATTGGTAAACATGGTTGCCGATAAATGTTTCTTCCCGGACGTAATCCGCTTCCGCAAACCCTTTTTCCACATCACCGAAATGGTGGTCGACGCGGGTATTGATGTTATTGGCGGATTTCTCATGCAGTTGAACCGCGCCTTCTTTTATGGCGTCAGCCGGATTAAATACCGCGGGTAATTCCTTGTATTCCACCTTGATGAGCGCCAGAGCCTGTTCGGCAATTGCCTCGGTCTCTGCCGCTACTGCCGCTACTTCATCACCGACATAGCGGACTTTACCTTTGGCAAGGAAATATTTATCGTAACGAGCCGGAGAAACTCCGGTCATGACATCGGGAATATCGTCACCGGTAATGACTGCATAAACTCCGGGCAGAGCCTTGGCGCGGCTGGTATCAATCTTCTTGATAATGGCGTGAGCAACCGGGCTCTTAAGAATTTTTCCGTATAACATACCGGGAAATTTGAAGTCGCCGGTGTATTTAGCTTTGCCGGTTACCTTGTCATAGCCATCAACTCTGGGAATACTCTTGCCAACGGTCTGGAATTTATCCAAGTCTTCGGGATGGTCCACTTTCGCCTCAGCATCCTTAAAACGGGCGTAATCCTGGACTGCCTCTATGATTCTTTTATATCCGGTACAACGGCAAAGATTGCCGGAAAGCGCTTCCTTGACATCCTCCTTGGTCGGCTTGGGATTTTCATCAATCAGGGCTTTGGCGCTCACGACCATGCCCGGAGTGCAGTAACCGCACTGGATAGCCCCGTGCTCGACAAATGATTTCTGGACCGGATGAAGTTTGCCTTCTTTCTTCAAGCCTTCAATGGTCTCAATCTTTTTCCCCTGGCATCTTTCGGCAAGGATAAGACAGCTCGCCGCGGTCTTGCCGTCTATGATAACCGTGCAGGCACCGCAGACGCCGAGCTCGCATCCCTTTTTCGTGCCGGTCAGGCCCAGCTTATCCCGCAGGACATCCTGCAGGATATCCGAAGAAGAAATACTAACTTCGTGGTTAACACCATTGACGTTTAATGTAATTGTTTTCATAATTATTTACTCCCCCTGGCTCTTTTATGTGCCTGAGCAAGAGCACGACGGGTTAATACCCCAATTAAATGACAGCGATATTCTTTTGAAGCACGGATATCGGAAATCGGTTTGCCTTCATCACAGGCGATCACTCCGGCCTGGTCGAAGTTAGCCTTGGTCGGTTCCTTGCCTTTGAGATATTTGCAAGCCTGATGCGCAATCACCGGAGTCGGCGCCACTGCCCCCAGGACAATACAGGCATCTTTTATAATATTGCGTTCGACTTTTATCATCGCCGCCACGCCGACCACAGCCAAAGCTGCAGCCTCGCGCAGGGCGAATTTCTGGTAGGAAATTCCGGTATTGGATTTCGGGATGTCGATTTCTATTTCTTTAATAATCCCATTTTTTTTCAATACGGTTTTTCTTACTCCAATGAAGAATTCACGAATCGGAATACTCTTTTTTCCCTTAGGACTTACCGTGATGACCCGGGCATTCGCGCACATCAAGGCCGGCGGAATATCCGCAGAAGGGACGGCCGAGGCGATATTGCCTCCGATCGTGCCGGTATTCCTGATTTGCGGGGTTGCCATAGCTAATGCCGTATCGGATAATGCCGGGAAATGCTTTTTAATAAGCGGATTGGATACCACGGAGCTTAAGGTTGCCAGGGCGCCGACACGCAGCTTGCCCTTGGTAAAAGTGATTGCCTGCGCTTCCGGAATATCGGCAAGCGAAACCAAGTGTTCAGCCGAAATCAGATGTTCCTTGAGGTCAACCAAAAGGTCTGTGCCGCCGGCGATAGCTCTGGCGGACGAGCCGTATTTACTTAGTAACTTACAAGCTTCAGATAAACTTTTTACAGAATGCAATTCAAAATCAAGTATTTTCATATTTCTACTCCTTTGCCATATTATAATAAAATATTTTTATTAAGCAATGTAAAAACGGCTTCCAATACGCCGCCGCCGAGCGCATTGGCTTTGGCGCTTACCTTGAAACACCTGTCGCGGTTTTTGGTCGGGTCTATTTCAATCAGTTTGGTGCCTTTCCGGACCAATACGTCTTTATGCAGGATTCCCCTGAGGATTCCTGAAGCAAGCGATACGATGTTTTCTTCGCCAACCCGGGCAATGGTATCGCCCTTGTTGATTTCGTCGCCGATATCATAATCTGTTTTAAAGATGCCTTCATTAGATGCGAAATATACCAGGTCGGCAACTTTGATATTCTTGAAATCTTCCCCGCATAATTCCAAATCGTTCTCCTTGGGCTTGCCGGTATAAGGCGCAGGCGTGCCTTTGTATATGACCCTGCCCAAATCCGCGCCGTTAAAGCTTTCTATTACGGCATGGCAGTTTCCTTGTGTTTCTCTGTCCGAGGCGGATCCGCCTTTGGCGGAGAAACCGGGCCCTGCCCCGATGACCACGGGGGCATCATTAATGGTTGTGTCGTTTGGCTTCTTCATCATACGTGCATCTACCAGGATATCAAACCGGTGTTTCTTCCTGATAGAGGCATCTTTATCAATAACGACGGGCACTTGATTCTTTTCCCAATCACTAATAAAAGTATCAAGCGAGGAACAGACGGCAGTAACGCCTTCTACGGTAATGCTTCCATTGTAGATTGACTCGGAGAAGGAAACTCCGCGCCTTATTGCCAGGGGCTTTTCTATTTCCGTGGCAACTACTTTGAATCCGGCAAGATACAATCGCCGGATAATGCCGGTGGCGAAATCTCCGGCACCGCGGACGAGTATTGAAGCTCGCCCGATCCGCCGTTTAGGTGGGCGGGTAGTTTTATTTAGCATGGATTTTATTACTCATACTGAGCGTTGAAGTTCCAGAACGCTTGACCGCAACGATTTCCGCCATGATGGAAAGCGCTATTTCCTCAGGGGTTTCGGCATTGATATCCAATCCAATCGGCGCATGGATTTTATCCAACTCGTTCTGTTTAATCCCCTCTTCCAGGAGTTTGCTAAAGAGCACCTTTACCTTGCGCTGGGAGCCTATCATCCCCAAATAAGCGTAAGGCAGATTGATTGTTGCCTTCAATGCTTCATAGTCAATCTCGTGGCTGTGCGAGACTATAACGACGTATGTTTCCGAATTTATGAGCGACTTGAAATCAGTGCCTTTTATCGGGGTGTTATGAATAATAGAGCGAGGGAATCTTTCGCTGTTGGCGAATTCGGTCCGGTCATCCACAACCTCAACGGCAAATCCGCAAGTTTCCGCTAATCCTGCCAGGGCATGGGAAATATGCCCTGCGCCAATCAACATAATCTTTGCTCCGGCTGAGATTATGTCTATGAATATATCAAGCGTGCCGCCGCATTCCGTGCCGATGCCGCCTTTGGTTTCCGGCAAAAGCGTATATGTTTTTAAAACGGGTTTGCCGGTTTTGAGGATTTGCAAGGAATCATCAATGAGCATCTTTTCCAGCTTTCCGCCGCCGATAGTCCCGAAGATAGAGCGGTCCGGGAAGACACCCATCTTGGCGCCCGGTTCTCGCGGGGAAGAAGCATGGATTCTTACCACGGTTGCCAAGGCAAAGGTCTTACCGGATAAAAGCGCTGAACGGTAATCATCATAAAATCTCGGCATGATAGTTTGCTCCTTTCGAGTCTGATTTGGTATCGATATCATATTGTGAATCAGGCGAACTAAGCATGATTTTATTTATCATATCCGGGTGCGACATAATAATTTCCTTGCCGCCACGTTCGCTTTTGAGATTGAGCAGTTCCGGGAACATTACCGGATGGAAAATAACCGGATGGGCGTTTCGGCCGTCGATGAAAGGCGATGATACAGGCGCCGCGGAATCGTGAAACGCCCTTAAAACGGTATTTATTAAATCCGATGTTACATATGGCATGTCGGCAAGCATAATCATTACGGCAGAGCCGGGATAAGCGCGCATGACTTTTTCCAGGGCTATTTTGATGGAGGATAACATGCCTTTGGACGGCTGGGGATTACGGATGAATTCAGCTCGGTTATCTGGGATGTTAGACGCCATTTTAATCAGTTCATCTCCTATCTCGCCGACCACCACGATAAGTTTATCCAGCTTGCTTCCATTAGCCGCTTTGAATGAATGCCAGAATAAAGGTTGGGAGCGGAAAGTATCGATTAATTTGGGCGAACCGTATCGCACTGATTGTCCGGCGGCAAGCAAGATACCGATTACCGGTGTCTTGCTGTTATTTACTTCTTCTGATTTTAAGCCGTCAGTCGTGACACTGGATAATATGATTGATTTTATGTTTTCGTGATACATTAATTGTGCCGATTGTGTTGCGGATTCATCAACCAGGTCTGATTTATTTAGCGCCAGGAATATATCCTTCCCCTGCAGTTTAGCCAGATAACTATCGGATGCGTATAAGATATCCCGCAATACTTGCCAGGTGATTAGTGTTTCCGAATCCATGCCTTTATCTTTGAATAGTTCAGGATGAAAGACAAGGTCGTCTGAGATTTTCTTGCCCAGTATATCCATTCCGACGACTAAGATAACCTTTTTAGAGCAATCCGGAACCGCCGGTTCATGGGCGCGAGGAATCTTAAGCGATTTTCCGCGAGCACCGTCCGCTTCTACCAGGACAATATCAAAGAGTGACGCAATGGCTTTGATGTCTTTCGCTACAGGCGGTAAGCCTTTGCCATCCGAATCAAGGGAACTGAAGAAAACCGGTATTTGGCTCTTGTTTTTCAGGTTTTCTAATGTATTAAAAGAATTATTGTTGTCTAGCAGATGATTTTGGAAACGGCTATTATTAACCGGATGCATATGGGTGGTGGTGGTTATGGCGACCGAAAATCTTTCTCTAAGCGATTGGGCAAACGCGGTGATAAGAGAGGTTTTTCCGCCTGCGCCGACAAAGGAAACTACATCGCCTTTGGTTATCGAGAATATTTTATCTATGTTTGTCATGATGTAATAGTACTGTTTTTAAGCAAGCTCTTTTCCCATATAAGCGCTAAAATTGTTCCCACGACAAGCCCTATCAAATAACCATAGGGTAAGCCAACCGCCATTAAACCCACCATAATCATAAGCATAATTTGCTGTTTGTCGCCGGCGTCTCCGAGGGAGTGCGGTGCACGTCCGATGGGGAGGAATGCCGTGCCAAAGCAAAGCTTTAAGAGCGCCAGCGCCTCAAAAAACAAGATTACCCCAAGCATGGGTTTTGGGAAGATATTAACAATCTCGGCGAATACACCCCCGAAAAATAAACCCGCGATGAGATATATTAAACCGTAAATGACAATGGCTCCGCCGGTCCGCGCCCCGAAGGTGTAATGACCGGCCATGCCGCCGGCTCCGTGGCAAACCGGAATGCCCCCGAAAAACGGCGCGATGAGATTCATTATGGAATAAGTTAGGCTGATTTTACGGACCGTCAGAGGCGGCTTATCAGGGAATAAATCACGGGCCGTCTGCTGGGTGGCTAAGATAGAATTGCCGATAGACAAAGGAATTTGCGGCAATGTGAGAATGAGAAAACCGGCCAATATATCAGGCCAGGCCGGCACATGGAATTCCGGCAGGTGCAAACCGATTCCCTGCGCGATATTGGCCAGGTTGAGGTTAAGGGTAATCGCATAGATTATTCCTATGGCTATGATAAGAAGCGCCGGCGGATACCTTCTGTTTCCCATGAGTAAAATGATGATGATAAAACTAAGTAATGCGATTCCGTATCCGATAAGCCCGTCTGCCGGGACATAATCCTTGAGCGCTAAAGTTGCCAGTTGTATGCCCAGTCCCAGTTGTATGCCGCGGACAACGCATAAGGGGACTACCCGGGCAATGAAATTAATCAGTCCGGATAGGCTCAAGAGCAGCATAAATACGCCTATGGCAAGCCCTGCTCCGCAAAGGATATTTCCGCCAAGTTTTTGTGTGATGACGATTACCGCCATGGCTTTTAATGGCTGGACCGGCATGGGAATGCCATAAATCAAACCGGTCATTATCTGCAAGATGCCGTATATCACCAGGACGCTGACCGGATTCATGCCGGAGGCAAGGATGATGCCGATAATCAAGGGGAAATCGGTCCCGATATCTCCGAAGCTTCCGGCAAGTTCATTGCGGTCAAACTTGAGCTTGGTCTTGAGTGCTTGGAATGTCATTAGTTGCTCCCGCGAAGCCGCCGGAATTATTCATTATTCATAAAAGGATATCTAAAATCCCTGGCCGGCACTAATGTCTCTTTTATCGTCCGGGGGCTGGTCCAGCGTGTCAGGTTTAAAGCACCGCCGGCCTTATCATTGGTGCCCGATCCGCGTGCCCCGCCGAAAGGCTGCAACCCGACCATCGCTCCGGTCGGCTTGTCGTTATAATAAAAATTACCGGCCGCGTAGCGCAATATCTGGCAGGCCTTGACCAGGGCGTACCTGTCATAAGAAAAGACCGCGCCGGTTAAGGCATAGGGCGAAGTTTGGTCGCAAATACGCAGGGTCTTCTCAAAATCCTTATCGTTATAGACGAAAACGCTCATTACCGGGCCGAAGATTTCTTCCCGCATGGTTACGAAATTGGGGTCGGTCACCTCGATAACGGTCGGCTGGATGAAATACCCTTTGGATTTATCGCCCGTCCCGCCGGCCAGGATTTTCGCCTCACGCGAAGCCTTGGCTTTCTTGATATAGCGCATGATATTGTCAAAGGAAGGCTCGTCTATGACCGCGTTCATGAAATTGGACATATCTTCCACGCCGCCGACTTTTATTTCCTCAATCATTTCCAGGAGGTGCTGTTTCGTTTTATTCCACAGGTATTTCGGTATGTAAGCGCGCGAAGCGGCTGAGCATTTCTGCCCCTGGTATTCGAAGCCGCCGCGGACCATTGCCGTGGCAACTTCCACCGGGTCGGCTGAGTTATGGACGAAGATGAAATCCTTGCCGCCGGTTTCCCCGACGATTCTTGGGTAGGATTTGTATGTCCCGATATTCCCGGCCGCCATTTTCCATAAGTTGTTAAAAGTGCCGTTTGAGCCGGTAAAGTGTATGCCCGATAAATCAGGGTGGTTGACGGCGGCATTGCCGATTACCGAGCCACTGCCCGGGACGAAATTAACCACGCCCGGCGGAAGCCCCGCCTCCTGGAAAATCTTCATGAGGTAATAATTGGAAAATAGCGAGGTCGAAGCCGGTTTCCAGACTGTGGTATTGCCCATCAATACCGGGGACATGTTTAGGTTGGACGCAATCGCCGTGAAGTTAAACGGCGTGACGGTAAAGACAAAGCCTTCAAGTGGGCGGTATTCTATCCGGTTGAGTTGGGTATGGTCGGATTTTGGCTGGAGCTGGTAAATCTCCGAGGCGAAATAGACATTGAAACGCAGGTAATCAATCGTTTCGCAGGCCGCGTCGATTTCCGCCTGGTAAACACTCTTGCCTTGACCCAGCATAGTGGCGGCGTTGATTAGATAACGATAGCGTTCGGATAAGAGTTCCGCGGCTCTGAGCATGATAGAAGAGCGTTCAATCCAGGAAATGCCTTGCCACTGGATTTTAGCCTCAAGCGCCGCTTTGATGGCCAGCTTTACCTCTTTATCCGTGGCCTGGTGATAAACCGCCAGTGTTTTCCTGTGGTCATGGGGCATGACGACCTTGCCGGTTTTCCCGGTCCGGATTTCCTTCCCGTTGATTATGAGCGGTATTTCTATTTGCTCTTTGCTTAGCCTTTCCAGTTCATCGACCAGTTTCCCTCTTTCCGGACTGCCCGGGGCATAGGTGTAAATCGATTCGTTCTTAGGGGATTCAAACTTAAATATAGCCTTGTCCATAGTCACTCTCCTTATTAATTATGCTGGTGCAAAAAAATATTATAATAACTATTTTAGCCATTGTCAAAAATAACTGAAGAGATTATTCCACCACAGAGTTCACAGAGAAATTACTTTGATTTTATATTATGAATTTAATAATTAACTGTCTCTCTCTGTGTCCTCTGTGGTGAAATGTACCCTTTACCCTGACCGTATGGATATCGTATTAATATATATACGCCGTATGTATAATCATACGCTTTTTATACGGTTTTGGTCCTTTTAGGCGGTCCGGCCTAAAATAATTCTACTTTTCCAACTTTAATAAAATCAACCAATTAACTAATCTCTAATCACTAATTAACTGAATTTTACCATTCTGGCATACAATTTGCTATATAGTAAGATGAGGTGATGAGATATGAAAAAGATAAATAACAAAATGATGTCCAAAGGAGCGGTAAAAATAAGCCTTCTTTTAGTATCAATCGGCATTCTTTCCGCGACCGCGCTTTTAGGTTCCGGTTCATCGGCTATCAATCAGGCGAAGCATGCGTTTGATAGTCTCGCGGCGCTGGGCTGGCTGGAGAAATTCATTATCGTCTGCGTCGTGGGCTGGATTATCTTTGTATTGAATGTAAAGAGAATCGCGGCCGGCTATTTTAAGGATATAATTGTAAAAGCAAAGGCAAAAGCTGGCAAGACGGCTAAACCAGTTGTTAAGGGTTGGATGGCGAATAAATCCCAAGGCGCGCCTGAAAGGGAAAATAGGTTAAATATCAGCGTACTTGGTCCGGACGGTGAATGCGTTGCCCGGCAGAGTTCAGAACTTATTAGTTTAGCAGAGAGGACAAGATTTGCCAAGCCGACCCAGAATATTGCCCAAGAGAGTTTTAAGGTCCAAACGGCAGAATGGGTGAATGGCGAATCCATGCCGGTTATAACCAGATAGGGATATATATGAAAGTAATCAGTTTATGGTTGTTAGTTGTTAGCGCGGTGGCGGTGATGATATTAGGTGCAGTATTATTATTGAATCAACCGGCTAAAGAAAACCTGCCTCCGGTTTCCCAAACAGAACTAACGGCCCAAACAGAGAAACCGAACACAACTGTTATAGTTTCATATAAATGGGGGGAATGAGTATGAAAAAAGCGATGCTAACAATTCTGGTAATAAGCTCATGCTGGCTAACCATGGCGCCCACTGGCTGCCCTATCAATGAAACAGCTAAAGACAACACTGAAACAACATCGGGAAGCAGTGTTTGTATCCCTAATGCGCCTTCAAATTTAGAGATAACAGGCCGTTCCGAAACGGGAGTAACTATTTTCTGGAAAGATAATTCAAATGACGAATCTGGTTTTAAAATAGAACGAAAATCTTCCGGAGATGCGAATTATTCTCAAATTGCAACTGTTAATGCGAATGTTATTTCTTACACCGACACCGGTTTAATAAACAATAAAACTTACTGCTATCGTATAAAGGCATATAATATTGCAGGAGAGAGTTTATTATCAAATGAGGTTTCGGCATCAACATTAATTCCTGCGTATATGTTGCCGCAGGTTCCTAGAGGGTTTACAGCGACAGCGGTATCCCCATTTCGAGCGGATTTATATTGGGATTATGATGAAAGCAATAATTATGATTACGAATTAGAACAGAGCATAAATGGAAGCAGTTTTACCAGGATTGCCAGTATGATTTATAATCACCCTTTTTATTTCATTAGCGACCTTACTCCGGAAACCACTTATTATTATAGAATGCGAACAATGAACTCAATAGGAACTAGCCCCTATTCAAACATATTAGACATTACCACACCGTTTATAGATAATTCTATCGAATCACATAATATAATAACCCCTCAACCAAATAGCTATTGGATAACAGTTTCTGCCAATAGCTCTTCTACAATTGCTTTAATGTCTGATGGCTCTCTTTGGGGCTGGGGAGATAATTATTTTGGTCAATTAGGGCTTGGAGCTGATACATCTCCTCAGTTAGTACCTGTAAGAATAGGGAAAGACAATGACTGGAAAGCTATTGCAGCCGGAGGGGGGCATACGCTTGCCTTAAAACAAGATGGTTCATTATGGGCTTGGGGGTTTAATTGTCATGGTCAATTAGGACTTGGCGATAGATATTCTCGTTATATCCCTAATAGGGTAGGAACTGATACTGATTGGAAATTTATTGCTGCCGGGTCTCAGTCTTTTGCCATAAAAGCTGATGGTACGCTTTGGGCATGGGGTTGTAATGATGGCGGAAGATTAGGGCTTGGCGATGAAATTAATCGTTATGTGCCTACGCAAGTCGGAACCGCTACTAATTGGAGTTCAGTTGATTGCGGGAACCATTCTGTCGGATTAAAAACAGATGGGACTATTTGGTCCTGGGGAGATAGTTGTTGCGGAGCATTGGGGCTTGGCGATGTAAATTCCAGCAAAACCCCCGCGCAAATCGGAACGGATACAAATTGGAAAATAATTTCCTCCGGAAGTGAACATAATATTGCCCTGAAAACCGATAGCACACTTTGGGCTTGGGGGCGCGATGAGGCATTAGGATTAGGAGATACAATAGATAGAAATGTCCCCGTTAGAGTAGGAACGGATGATGATTGGGAAACAATCAGTGCGGGAATGGGACACTCTTTAGCCATCAAGACCAATGGGACTCTTTGGGCATGGGGGTATAACTGCGGACAATTAGGGCTAGGCAATTTTGACAGATATTTAATACCAACACAAGTTGGATTAGATACTGATTGGCTGGCTATCGCAGCCGGAAGCTATCATACCGCAATTATTAAAAAGAATAAAACTCTTTGGATGTGTGGTATGAATTGGGACGGAAGATTAGGGCTTGGGGATAATACGGACCGACTTGTTCCGACTCAAATAACAACTCAGGAACCACCTCATAGTCCTCCTGCCGCACCTTCTGATCTAAGCGCTATGGTAATTTCATATTCACAAGTTAATCTCAGCTGGGTTGGTAATTCTGATAACGAAGATGGTTTTATAATAGAACGTAGTTTCAACGGAATAAGTTTTACCCAGATAGCCACAGTCGGAGCGAATACTAATATCTATCATAATACTGGATTGGTTGAGTCAACCACTTATTATTATCGGGTACGCGCCTACAATACAAGCGGTAATAGCGCCTATTCTAACCAATTATCTGCAACAACATTTGCTGAGTCACCGTCTGACCCAATTCCTGAGGCGCCTTCTAATTTGAGTGCTACAGCCGTATCATCTTCTCAGATTAATCTTACCTGGGCATATAATCCTGAGAATCAATATATTCAACATTGTCTCCAATGGAGGGACAGTTCAGAAGTTTCTTTTTGCCATCAAACTTGGATTGGGTCAAATACGACTTCTTATATTCATACAGGTTTAGCTATATCAACTACTTACTATTATAGAATAAAAATATCCTTCGAATCCGGCGTTACTTATTCCAATGTGGCATCTACGACTACTTTTGAGCCACCCAGTTCTATGGTTAATGCCCCATCGGCTTTGAGTGCCACTTCCGTGTCTTCGTCCCAGATTAATCTGTTCTGGGTTGATAATTCATCTGATGAGGCTGGATTCAAGATAGAACGCCGTACCGGATTGGGCGGTGTTTATCAATTGGCCGCCATCGTCGGTCCGAATATCACTTCTTACTCCAATCAGGAACTAGCGGAAAACACCACCTATTACTATCTGGTCCGGGCATATAACTCGGCCGGAACAGACAGCGCTTATTCAAATGAAGCTTCTGCCACCACATTCGTTTATTCTCCGCCGGATGTAACCCCGACCATTAGCGGGATTGCAAGCCCATCATTAAACCAGGAATGGACGGTCGGCGATATCAATCAGATAATTACGTGGACGACAACCGCCATCGTCAATCCAGTCGATATTTATTATTCGGTCAAAGGTGATTGGACCGATACGAAACCATTGGCCTTGGGGGTGGCCGGTGGAATTGGAACGAGATACTACTCATTACCCAGCGTGCCGGACGATGTCTCAAGCGGCTATACGGTAAAAATCAGGATATGCGAGGCGAGTAATCACGCTAATTATATGGATAGCGGCAGTTTTAAGATTAAGGCGTCCTTAGGAGTTGTGATACCTGTCGTCGGGATATGCAGAGTGGGGAGGGAGCAGATTATCCAATGGGTGAGCAATGCAGACTCATTATCAAGTGTAAAACTGTATTACTTAAAAGATGCCGCCCCAAATTATATAACCACCAGGCCGAATATAAAAGGAACCAATAGTTATATGTGGAAAGTGCCGGATGCGGCAATATCGGATGATGTGCAGATAAGGATAGAGGAAGACAATGATTCTATGGTCAAAAAAGATGGGACGGTTTTTAAGGTAAAACCGGAATTGAAAATAACATCGCCCGGCGCAACTAGTGGAGAAGCATATACAGTCGGAGACCCGTTAACAATTAACTGGATATGTACGGGCACACACCCAGTCGTGGTAAACCTCGAATGGGACAGGAATGATGCCAACTGGCAACCATTGCCTAATGCCATAAACGGTTCAGCAGGAGCCAGTTCATCAATAGGTTATGCAAATATCAGCGGCACCAATTGGTATGCCTTTGCCATCCCGAATGACATGTATTGCCAGACCGTAAGAATAAGGATAAAGCATCAAACAGATAATGACGTGTCAAGCGTATCTGCAAATACATTTAAGATTAGGGCTGATTTTGTGGACATAAGTGTAACCGGCTCCTTGGGGTTAAACATCGTTAAGGTCGGCGAAATCGCCACGATTAACTGGACACCGATTGCCCAGGCCAATTGGGTTCTTTTGACATATTCAAGTGATGGAATTAATTTCTCCAAAGTGATAACTCCATATTTCGTGGCTAATTCAGGCAGTTATTTATGGCGTGTCCCAAATGATATCCAGCCGTCTTGCAAGATACGAATTACTGATTTTAGCGACTGCACGGTTTCAAGCACCCAGGTTTCATCATTCAAGATACGCGGTTATTACCACTTAGATTCGCCGAATGTGGAATTCATGGTCTGGAAAGTAGGCGAGGCAAAAACCATTAACTGGACGACCTATGGTTCGGGCGGTGGAATCGGTCAGGTTAACGTGCAGTGGTCTAAAGGCGACGGGATTTGGACCACCTTTGAAAACGGGCAGGGCATAATCGGGGTCGAAAACGGACAGGCTTCCCTCAGCATAATCATGCCCGATGCCATCACCTCGACATTTAAAGTCAGGATGGCAATGTATTCGGATTCAACCATCTATGATGAGAGCGATTATAATATGACGGTTAAAGGGAAAATAACCGTAAATAACCCTGATTCCTCCACGACCTGGTATTTAGGCGACCCTGAGCTGATTACCTGGACAATAAACGGAACAATGGAAAATGTCAGGCTGGATTATTGGGATAATCCTGCCGGGCAATGGAAACAAATCGTATCTTCGACGCCGGCGAAGACATTGGGGAATCTCGGTAGTTATATCTTAACCAATGTCCCTGATTTAAACAGGGATGATGTAAAGATAAGGGTAACACAGATTGGGATAAATGCAGCGTTAAGCGCCGAGGGCGAATCTGTAGTTTTTAAGATAAGGCCTAAATTACAAATAATCTGCCCGCCCTCCACACCGGGAGAAACTTTTACGGTCGGTCAAAATGTCGCTATCCAGTGGACTTACAACTCGGATTCGCCTTTAGTGATTACCGTATCTTACCTGAAAGACGGCAATCCGACGGTGATTGTGATAACACCCTGCCTGAAAGGAACCAATAGTTATTTATGGACTATTCCCCAAGAAGCGGTTTCAGACAATATAAAAATAAGACTTGAATATTGGAACAATGATAAGATTGAAAGCGCCGTTTTTAAGGTTGTAACTAATTAGTTTTTAATAATACCTTTGACAGGACGGTGCCGACTAAAGTAGGAGAATAAATATTAAGTATGAATCAACCGTCATAATCCCATGTCAATGAAAGGAACAAATATGAAAAAGATAATACTTACGATTCTGGTAATCAGCGCCTCTTGGCTGACCATGGCATCGCAAGGGTGCCCCCAAATGAACAAGGAAGATTTGGAAGACATTCTCAGCGGGAGTAGCGGGGATATTCCATTGATCCCATCATTTCTTAGTGCGAATGCCGTATCATCTTCGCAAATAGATTTGTTCTGGCAGGATAATTCTACCAATGAAGACGGGTTTAAAATAGAGCAAAGCCTTGATGGAGAAGAATATTATCATCTCGGTACGGTTAATACTGGCGTTACCTCATATATTGTTCACAGGCTGACTAGTAATACAAGATATTATTATCGAGTATCCGCATACAATTCATCCGGTAATTCTGGTTATTCTACGGCCAGTGCTGTTACAAATAGTTCCGGGGATACTTGGAAAACATCAGTGATTGATAGCAAAGGAGTAAACAAGGTCGATGGAGATAATTGTATAACGGTTGATTCAAACGGAAAAATCCATATTAGCTATATTTATTATGGTCAGTATTATTGGCTAAAATACGCTACAAATATCACGGGCACATGGAACACTTTTACGATAGAAAAAGCATGGCTTACCACCTCTATCATTTCAGATATAAATAATAAAATTCATATATGCTATGCTTCTCCTGACTTTAAGGGAGGAGCCGATAGCTTAATTAAGTATGCGGTTAAAACTCCAAGCAATTGGGAAATTTCTGTTATTAATAAATCGTTTAACAATATCCATTTTTCTGATATTGCATTGTCTGAAACAGTCGCCCCTTCCGTTATCCATATTGTATATCGGGATGCCGATGATTATGCGCTTAAATATGCTACAAATGAAACAGGCTCGTGGAATACTTTTTCGTTGGACAATACCGGCCAATGCGAAAGCCCTTCTGTTGCGGTAGATTCAAGCAATAAAATCCATGTTGTTTATACAAGCAGAGGCGTTCTCAAATACGCAACAAATAATTTCGGGGCATGGATGGCTTTCAATATTTCTTCGGAGCAGGCTCGTTTTCCTTCAATGGCTATAGATTCTAATAATAAGCTTCATATAAGTTATTTAAGCGGTTGTAACAGCGGTTCCGGCCCTCTTAAATATGCAACAAACGCCGGCGGAAGTTGGGTCGTTTCTACTATTGAGCAAGCGGAATCTTCGGAACAGCATGATTTAGGAAATGCGGGATGGTCCATCTCCATTGCGTTAGACCAAAATAATAAAGCGCACATTAGTTATTACGGTAACAAGGGTGAGCTTAAATATGCCACAAATAAAAATGGAAATTGGGTTAGAATAATTATTGATGATATTGGCTCAAACAGGCACACTAAATCTACTTCAATCGCTGTTGATTCTGATAATAAAATCCATATTAGTTATTATGATGAGGTTAATAATAACCTGAAATATGCAACAAATAAATGAAAGGAATGAATATGAGAAATGTTACTATAATAAAGAAACGAAAACCCCTAAAAAAATCCGCGTGAATTCTTGATAAAAGATTCGTATATTTTAGCTAATAACATTATAAAAAAACAAGGGTAAGGAGTTTCGGCTCCTCCCCCTGCTTTATTGTTTCCGTTACTGGATTATTTATGGTATAGGGCTATCGCCCTAACCACTGAAAATCACATTAAAGTTATCTTGTAATGATTTACTTGATTATCCCCAGCGCTTTGCAGCATTTGCCGATTTTGTCCAGCACGAAGGTCAGTTCCTCTTTTGTATGCGTCGCCGTCACAATCGTCCGAACGCGCGCCTTGCCCCTTGCCACGGTCGGGAATACGATTCCCACCCCCAGAACGCCCTCTTCAAATAGCTTCTTGGCAAGTTCCATCGCCTTCCGTTCCTCTCCCACGATAATCGGCGCAATCGGGGTCTCGGTCTCGCCTATATCCAATCCCAACTGCCTCAAACCTTTTTTAAAGAAATCCGCGTTCTCCCATAATCTCGCGTGGATTTCCGGCTCGCTTTCCAGCACTTCCAACGCGGCGATGCATGCCGCCGCCACTCCCGGAGGATGACCCGTCGAGAACAGGAACGGACGCGCCTGGTGCACCAGATATTCGGTCAGGTTCTTTGTCCCGGCGATATAGCCGCCCAAACTTCCAAGCGCCTTGGAAAGCGTGCCCATATCGATATCCCACTTGCCGTGAAGCCCGAAGTGGTCAACCGTCCCGCGCCCGTTTTTACCGAGGACACCTTCCCCATGCGCGTCATCCACCATGGTGAATGCCCCGTATTCCTTGGCAAGCTTGTAAATCTTATCTAAGGGTGCGATATCTCCGTCCATGCTGAAAACGCCGTCCGTTATAATCATGATGCGCGGAGCGCCCTTGTTTTCCTCCAACACCTTCTTCAGGTCGGCCATATCCTTATGCTTATAGATATGCCTTTTCGCTCTGGTTAAGCGGACGCCGTCAATAATGCTGGCGTGGTTAAGCTCGTCGCTGATGACGACGTATTCGCCTTCCTCGTCTTTATTCAGCGGATTGGTCAGAATCGCCTGAATACAACCCCGGTTGGCGGCGATGCCTGCCACGAATGTTAGCGCGGATTCCACTTTCTTGAATTTCGCCAGCTTTTCATCCAGCTCCTTGTGGACGGACATGGTGCCGATAATCGGACGGACCGCGCCGGCGCCAGCGCCCCATTTCTCGGTCGCCTTTATCATCGCATCCTTAAGCTTGGGGTGGGTGGCAAGCCCGAGGTAATTATTGGAAGAAAGGTTCACCACCTTTTTGCCGTTGACGATGCAGGTGGGCGTCTGCGCGCTTTCCACCACCTTGACGTAATTATAAATCCCTTTGGCTTTCAAGTCGTCCAGATAAGGTTGTAAGAAATCCAATCCTGCCATATCTCAATCTCCTTTCAAACGCCCCCGACCCCGAATGCTTTCGGGGTCAGGGCTGGTTCCGCCTCTTCAGCGGGCGGGATATACATCAATTTAATCTTACTCTAATCCAAAATCCGGTCAAAATAATTTGCTCTTTATCCAACCGGCTTTTTACTATCCAGATACCCCTGCAAAATCAGCTGTGCGGCAACGGCGTTGATGCGTTTCCTTTTATCCTGCCGGCTCATCTTTATCTCACGCAGGCGCTCTTCCGATTCCACGCTGGAAAGCCGCTCGTCATACGTCTCGACAGGGAGCGAAAGTTCTTTCCTTAAGGACTCGGCAAAGGCAAGGACGGTTTTGGCGCGCTCTCCCAATGACCCGTCATATTTATAAGGGATGCCGATGACGATTTTGCCGATATTTTCTGAACGGGCGATATCACCGATGGCGGAAAGCTTTTCCGCGGAGTCTTCGGTCTCTATGACGCTATGCGGGAGCGCCAGGGTTTCTTTATCATTCGTAATAGCCACGCCGACCCTTTTAGTCCCGTAATCAATCCCTAAAATGCGCATAAATCAGAACGTTACATTTATATTTACTGCTGGGATTCTTCTTTTATCCTTTCCATCTCTTTAAGGGCGTCTTTGGCATCTTGATGATTAGGGTCGATTTCAAGAACTTTCTTAAAGTTCTCTTCAGCCCGAACGGCATCTCTTTTTTGGACATAACATAAACCGATGCTGAAATAAGCGTCGGTATCCTTTGGATTAAATTTTGTCACCTGATTATAATCGGCAATGGCTTTATCAAATTCCTGAAGGTTTTCGTAAGAAAGCCCCCGGTTATAATACGTATCAAACATTTTGGGATTCAGTTCAAGTGCTTTGCTGTAATCCTTAACTGCTGCTTCGTAATCGCCTTTCATATGTAAAGCCGAACCGCGGCATTTATACACATCAGCAAAATCAGGTTTAATATTCAGGGCTTTATTATAATATTCGATGGCCTTATCCAAATTACCGGAAGTTTTATGAACCAATCCTAATCCCATATAAGCGGCGGCAAAGTTAGGGTTAATTTTAATTGCCTGGTTATAATCTACCATCGCATTTTTCAAATCACCGCTTGTGTAATAATTAAAACCCCTGTTGACATAGGCTTTATCAAAAGACGGCTCCATCTTGATTGCTTTAGTAAAATCCGCAATGGCGTTGGCGTAATCGTTATTTTTCTGGTAGACGATACCGCGATTAAGGTAAGTACGCGGGTTTTCCGGATCCAGTTTAATTACTATATCATAATCAGCCAATGACTTTTTATATTCTCCCAATACTTCATAAATTATTCCGCGGTTCATATATGCTTCCGTATGTTTCGGATTAATTTTTATATCTTCTGAATAATCTGACAGGGCATTAATATTATCCCCTTCTTTTTCATAAGCCATGCCTCGATAGAAATAAACCTCAGGGTAAGCAGGATTAGACATGATTACCTTGGTAAAATCCGTAATGGCCGGCTTGCCTTCACCTTTTCCTGCAAGATAAGTATAGCCGCGGTTGTAATAAGCATCTACATGATTCGGATTAAACTCAATCGCCTTGTTGAAATTAGCAATTGCCATATCGGCATTTTTCTGTTCAAGATATTTTATTCCTTGTTCAAAATAATTATTAGCCTGTGTTATATTGCTTGAAGAAGCGCATCCTATGACTAAGAAAAGACCAAGAACCAAAACCATAAGTATTCCAGTGTATATCTTCATAATATTCTCCTTTCTTTGTATAAAAAGAAAAATATATCCTAATTTAATTATATACGAAAAGCAAGCAAAAGACACCTGTTTTTACTTTACAATTGCGCCTATTCTGATATAAATTAATCAATTATGGCTAAATTTTATATCACGACACCCATATATTATGTAAATGCGGAGCCGCACATCGGCACGGCATACACGACCATTGCGGGCGACGTCCTGGCGCGCTACCACCGGATGAAGGGTGACGAGGTATTCTACCTGACAGGGACGGACGAGCACGGGCAGAAAATCGCCCGCACCGCCAAGGAAAAAGGCATCACCCCCAAGGAACTGGTCGATACGCTCGTTCCCAAATACCAGGAGGTCTGGCAGATGCTCAATATCACCAACGACGGATTTATCCGCACAACCGACCCGAAGCACGAGGCGGCCGTCCAGGCACTCTTCCGTAAGATTTCTTTATCCGGCGATATCTACAAAGGCAAATACGCCGGCTGGTATTGCGTCCCGTGCGAGCGGTATCTACTTAAAGATGAGCTGAAAGAGCAGGCCGGCGTGGCGACGCCCTTATGCCCGATTTGCAAGCGTCCTGCCGAGCATACCGAAGAAACCAACTATTTTTTCAGGCTTTCCAAATACCAGAATAAATTGCTGGAACATTTCAAGGCGCATCCGGATTTCGTCCTGCCCAAGAGCAGGTATAATGAAATAATTTACCGGCTGGAAACGGGAATCGACGATATCTCAATCAGCCGCTCGGCATTCGACTGGGGAGTGAATATGCCGGACGACCCCACGCAGGTTATCTGGGTCTGGTTTGACGCGCTGATTAATTACATCTCGGCAATCGGCTATCCGGCTGACGAGAAGCAATTCCGGAAACTCTGGCCGGCAGAGATTCACCTTATCGCCAAAGACATCCTCTGGTTCCACACGGTCATCTGGCCGGCGATGCTCTTTTCCGCCGGGGTGGAACCGCCCAAGCAGGTCTTTGCCCACGGCTGGTGGACGATGAACTCAGAAAAGATATCCAAATCCAAGGGCAATGTCGTTTACCCGCAGGACGTGGTGGACAAATTCGGGGTTGATGGCGTCCGTTATTTCTTACTGCGCGAAGTGCCGTTTGGCCTCGACGGGGATTTTTCCTACCCGGCTTTAATGGGACGCTATAATAACGATTTGGGGAACGATTTGGGCAATCTCCTTCTGCGGACGCTCACCATGATAGAAAAATATTTCCAGGGAGAAATCCCGTATATGCCGGACGCAGCGGATTCAAAAGAGCTCAGGGAAATGCTTGAAGGCTTGAAGGTAAGCGTGGATAAGGAACTGGGCAAACTCCAGTTCAGCGCGGCGCTGGAAAGAATCTGGGAAGTGGTCAAGCGCGCCAATAAATTCATAGAAGAAACCAAGCCCTGGTCGCTGGCAAAACAGAATCCGGAACGGCTAAAACCGGTTTTATATACACTGGTCGAGACCATAAGAATTATCGCGGTCTGGATTTCGCCTTTTATGCCGGGAACGGCGGATGCGATACTGTTGCAGTTGGGAATAGGCGACGGTAAATCCGACGGATTTAAAACGCCGCCGCATTTACAGATACCCAAGGCGCTTGAGTGGGGACAGGTGAAGGGGAAGGTCTCCAAGTCAAAGCCCCTGTTCCCGCGGATTGAGGATAAATAAAATGATAGCCACCTCATTCTGGGACTCCCTATTATCGGGTGTCCCCGAAATCCCGCAAAGCGGGATGGAGCGGGGCTAAGACTCAAAGGCACTAAGAATTTCTTCGTGTCTTGGTGCCTTGGTGGCAAATTACTATAAAGTTTTATGAAAGATAAAACAATCTTTCTTCCTTACGGCAAAAGCCAAATCAGGCTCAGGATTCCCGACCATATAAAGTTTAAGGTGCTGGATATAAAGAAAACGCCTCCGGTGGGTAATTTTAAGCAGACACTAAACAAGGCGCTGGATAAGCCCATCAATGCGTTGCCCTTCAATCGTAATTTCAGGAAAGGCGATAAGGTAACAATCGCCATACCGGATAAAAGCCGCAGGGGTTATTCCCAGCTGGTCTTAGAAATCCTGGTACAGCGGCTTAAGGCGTGCGGGATTCCGAAATCAGATATCACCATTATCATCGCGCGCGGCACCCATCCGGCCCATTCAAAAGAGGAACTGAAGGCACTGATGGGAGAAAAGATTTACAGAACGTTTAAGATAGTAGACCACGACTGCCGCGACGCCAAGCAACTCGAATATGTCGGCCGGACATCTCGCGGGACCGAGGCGTCTTTAAACCGCGCGATAACCGAAGCGGATAAGATTATCACCTGCGGGGTGATACAGTTCCATTACTTTGCCGGGTTTTCGGGAGGACGGAAACTGATTACACCCGGATGCGCAGACTATAATACCGTTCTTAATAACCACCGCCTGGCATTAAATCCGGAACCGAAAACCGGGAAGCATCCGAATGCCACGATTGGCAGGCTCGCCGGAAACCCGATGCACAATGACCTTATGGAAATTATAGAGCTCCTTAAAGCGAAGGGGAAAGTGCTATTTTCCATAGATATGGTCTTGAATTCCGAGCGCGAGGTTTCTCACTTTTCCTGCGGCGATATAAGAAAAGCGCATGAAAAAGGCTGCGCCCTGGTTAAGAAAACATATACCAGGAAGCTTGACAAACCAGCCGATTTCATTATCGCTTCCGCCGGGGGATTCCCTTCGGATATAACCTTTATCCAAACCCATAAAACCATCGAGCACGCCTCAAAGGGATTGAAGTCTGGTGGGAATATGCTGGTTTTAGGTGAATGTGCCCAGGGAATCGGCTCGGAGACTTTCCTGCCATGGCTGAAGTATAAAAACCTGGATAAACTGGAAAAGAATTTGAGGCGCAATTTCGCGATAAACGGGCACACCGCCTTATGCACCCTTATCAAGGCAAGGGATTTTAATATCTATATGAAAACCGCGCTTAACGACAAGCTGGTTCAGGATATGGAAATAAATCTTGTTAAAGATGTGCAGGAGACATTGGATAAGATACTGGAATCACTGCCGCCAAGGGCATCGGTTGTAATCATTCCGCAGGGGTTTAATCTGGTGCCGGCATTGTAACCACGGATAAACACGGATTCAACCGCAAAGACGCAAAGCAATTCTTTATAAGGAATCCAGAAAGACATGATATTCTTGGTTTCTTGGTCTCTTTATAAAAAGAATAATCTGCCTCTGTGTCTCTGTGGTGAAAAACAGCTTATTTATTCTCCGCGGCCATGACTGCCGCGCCTAACGCGCCGACGTATTCCGGCTCTTCGGGAATCAGGAGGTTTTCCACTTCCAGGCTTTTCTTAAGCGATTCGACAAAGCCCTTATTACGGGAAACGCCCCCGATAAGCACCACATCCTTTTCTATCCCGATACGGCGCACCATTGATGTGATGCGGCTGGCAATGGCATCGTGGACCGCGCGGGCAATATCCGCCTTGGGGGTTTTGGCGTGGACCAATGAGACGACTTCGGATTCGGCAAAGACCGCGCACTGGGCGTTCATCGCCACGGCCTGCTGTGATTGCATGGAAAGATTTCCTATTTCCTCTGTCTTCACTTCCAAAGCGCGCGCCATGGCTTCGGTAAAGGAGCCGGCTCCGGCCGCGCATTTCTCATTCACGGCGAAATCTATGACCTTGCCGGTGGCATCGCACTTTATGCCTCTGCCTTCTTCGGCGCCGACATCAACCACGGTCCGGGCAGAAGGGAAAAGGGTGACCGCGCCGCGTGAATCTGCGGTCACTTCGGTCACTTCCTGGTCGGCTGAAATCGGCGGGTGCATATAGACTTCTTTTTTGCCGATTCCGGTAACCGTGATTCTTTCAATATCGTTCCTGGATATTTTTGCCGCGGCAAGCGCTTCGGCAAAGGCCTTTTCCGCGGAGGCGCGCTGGTCGAATCCGCCCAGAATCATGGATTTACCGATAATCTTTTTATCTTTGAGAATGACAATCTTAATGGTCTTGGCTCCCATATCAACGCCGGCGGTTATCATATTTAATCTACTTTTTAATCTTCAAGTTTCTTCAGATTCAATGTTTCCATGAATGTATCAATTCTGGTCATGGTACGCGCTTCGTCGAATTCCCTTTCATCGCCCATATTGCCTTCAAAAACCATTACCGGGAATCCGGCTTTTTGTATCGCTAATCTATTTTCGGCAATGCCCAATGACAGGCCTTCGCACCCGCGGTTGTAATGGAGCATCACACCGTTAAGTTTCCATTCCTTGGCGATTCGTATCATCATATCGCTTTTCAAGGACGGCGAATAGAAATGCTGCCATTCCGGCTTGGAAATGTTCCATTCAGCCAGGACCCTTAAAGCCTGGTCGCGTGTCTTTATCTTGATGCCTTTCTGCTGGGGAGTGGTTTTAGCGCCCCAAGAGCCGTCCGGTTTTTCTTCCCACAAGCCGATTAGCCCGAAGGTATAAAGCGAGCCGACCGAGACGCAGCCGAACTTTTCCAAATACCTGAATACCTTTAAGAAAGCCCAGGGCGGCTGGGTATCGCTCATTACCCGGCAACGTTCGTTGGGAATGGCGGCGATACCGCGTTTTACCCTGTCTTTTACTTCGTCGCGCAGTTCTTCGTAGAAATCCGCCACGATTTTGTGGTGTTTCATGAGTGTCCCAAGGACGTAGAGCGAATACATGGTCTTTTCATCCAGCGGCGCCGGCACGGCCTTATTATAAAGGCAGACTTCTGCCCAGGCCGAAGTCGCGCGGCATTCGTCATACACGGCATTAATCAGTTTCTCATCGTTGTATTTGCGCTTGGTGGTCTTTTCCAGCCAGTCAATTCCTTCATGCATCTGGCCGACCACGTAATCAACCCGGTTTTTAGTTACCTCATGCTCCGGCCCAACCGCGACATCAATGCAAAATGTCGGTATGCCGCCTTCAAGGTCACTGGCTACCTGGTACCATTTGGCGTGGCTGCAGCAGATATGGTCCTGCCACATGAAATCGGGCTTGGGAAATTTTCCGCCGAAGGCGTATTTATCCAGGAGCACCGAGCCCCAGTAATTTCTCATATAGGAACACAGGTCTCTGGCGAATCCGTATTTTTCCGAGGCTTCCTGGCATTCCAAAGCGAATTCCTTGTTCCAGGCGATGGACGCTCCGTAAGGCTCGCCGGTCAAGGGATAGACATCATCACCCAATCCTGCGGGGATAGCGCCGAAAGACCAGGCTCCCCCTGCCCAGCGCAGAGCACCTTTTTCGCGGGCGGTGGCGTAGTTTTTGTAATAATCCATCCTGATTTCTTTGGCTTTATCCCAGCATTTTAATTGTTCGGTCGGATACTTATTCATACAAAATCCTTCCCTTATAGAAATTATTTTATCATCATTAATTGGCGAATGTTCATTGTAATTACCAGCAGAAAAGATGTCAATAAAAACAATCACCGAAGTCCTGAAGCCGAAACCGATGGAAGCGTTATCTATTATATACTGAGTTTATCGAAGGACAACGCCTTTTAAATAGAAAACTATTTTGACATTTCAATTGGCAAGTGTTATAGTTATGGCATGAAAATTACGGAAAAAGAAATCCGCTCGTTCAATAAAGTAAACCTCGGTTCGGGAATTAACCTCTACCTATGCCCGACAGACCAATTCAAGACCGTTTATCTCAAGCTTTTTATCCACACGCCACTGGATGAAAATGTTACCGCCAATTCCCTCTTAACCAGCGTGCTTTTGCGCGGATGCAAGAAATATCCGAATATGAGAAAAATCGTGGCGTTCCTGGATTCGCTTTATGGGGCAAATTTCGGGAGCGATGTCAGTAAAATCGGCGAGCGCCATCTCCTGGAATTCCATTTCGAAGGCGTGGCAGACCGCTTCCTGCCGGAAAAGGCGCACGTCCTGGAAAACGGATTGACATTCCTTAAGCGGCTTCTTGCCGAACCTTTGGTCAGGAATAATGGGCTTCCGGCGGATTATGTAACACAGGAAAAGCGCAATCTTAGGAATGAAATAAGCGGCCTTAAAGACAACAAAATCGCCTATGCCCACCAACGCTGCGTGGAGGAAATGTGCCACTCCGAGCCTTACCGCATCTATGAAGAAGGCAGAATAGAGGATATCGATTGCCTGACCGGGCAGGATTTACTGAAACGGCTCCAAGAAGTTATTTATAAATACCCGATAGATATTTTCATACTCGGCGCGTTCAGCCCGGATAAGATAGAAAAATCCGTCCGGCGGATATTTTCTGTAAAGCGCGACAAGGCCTCAACTGAAGTGCCGGCAACATTCGTCAACAAGAAAGTGGAAAAGGAAAATATCATCCGGGAAAAAGCAGAGGATGCCGAGCAGGCAAAACTGGTCATGGGTTTCCGCACTTATACCACCTGGAGTGACGAGGATGTCTTCCCGATGATGATATTTAACGGGGTACTCGGTGCATTCCCGCATTCCAAGCTTTTCTGCAATGTCCGCGAAAAAGCGGGACTGGCGTATTACGCCTCATCATCAATAGAACGCAACAAGGGGCTAATGTTTGTCCAGGCGGGCATCGGGTCGGATAAATTCGAGCCGGCGGGCAATATCATCAAGGAACAGATTAACGAGATTAAAAAAGGCAATGTCTCTGACGATGAGATGTCCGCAACCATTAAATCCATCGACGACCGTTACAAAACCATCCGCGACACGCCGTTTTCTTATATCGGCTATACGCTGGAACAGCTTATCAACCAGCGAACGGATTCCCTGGAAACATTGAGGGAAAAGATACGTTCGGTTACCAAGAAAGACGTTATCCGCATGGCGGATAAGGTAAAGCTGGATACGGTATACTTTTTATCTAACAAATAAAGCAGACCGGAATAACTATGTGCCCTGATATTAAATCAACGCTCCGGCCGGAAGACCTCATTTCACTTATCGAGATTTCCAAGGCAATGGTGGCAGAACCGGATATGGATAAGCTCCTGACGTTTATCCTTAACAAAGCAACCGAGGTCCTTAAAGCCGAGCGCAGTTCCTTATTTATGTATAATCCCCAAACCAACCAGATGGAAAGCCGGATTGCCCAGAAGGCGGATTTTAAAATCACTGTTCCCATGGGCAAGGGAATTGTCGGCCACACTGCCCAAGAACGCAAAAGCGTAATCTGCCCGGATACATACAACGACCCGCACTTCATGCAGTTGATAGATAAGATGACCGGCTACAAGACGCGCAATATCCTTTCCACCCCGCTTATCACCCCGGAAGGCGATTTGATAGGCGTAATCGAGGTCTTAAATAAAATAGAAGCGCCCAATAAATCTGAAACTTTCTCGGATTACGATGTCAGTCTGGTTGAGGCATTTGCCTCTTACGCGACGATTGCCATCCGGAACGCCGCCCAGCGCGCCGAAATACATCTCTTGAATAAACAGTTGAGCGATAAGCTGGAAACCATAGAAAAAGAGCTTCAGGTTAAATATCAATACGGCAACATCATCGGGCAGAGCCCGAAAATGCAGGAAATCTACCGCCTCCTGGAAAAAGCCAAGGACACCTCTTTCGCGGTTTTGATACAGGGCGAAAGCGGGACCGGAAAGGAACTTATCGCCCGGGCGATACATTTTAACGGGCCGCGCGCCGGGGAAAAATTCCTTTCCCAAAATTGCACGGCGATTCCGGAATCGTTGCTTGAAGCCGAGCTTTTCGGCTATGCCAAAGGCGCGTTTACCGGCGCCAACCAGGACCGTAAAGGCCTTTTCGCGCTGGCTGACAAAGGAACGCTCTTCCTGGATGAAATCGCGGATATGAGCCAAGAGATGCAGAAAAAACTCCTGCGCGTCATACAGGAAGGGGAGCTGCGTCCCATCGGCGGGAAGGAAATCCTCAAAGTTGATGTGCGCCTGGTAACCGCCAGCAACAAGGATATCCGGGAACTCGTCCAGCAGAAGAAATTCCGCGAAGACCTTTTCTATAGGCTGAACGTGATACCGATAACGCTTCCTCCTTTAAAAGAAAGGAAGGACGATATTCCGCTTTTGGTCAACCACTTCCTTGATAAGATTGCCAAAGAGACCAATTCCGAAAGGAAAGCGCTTGATAAAGAAGCGCTGAAGATATTTATTTCCTATAACTGGCCAGGGAACGTGCGCGAGCTTGAAAACGAGATTAAGAGGATGACGGTCCTCTGCGATGAGACATTGAGGGCGCAGGATATTTCGCCCCATATATTAAATACCACGACAAAGATATCAATTGCCGGCGCGGCAGGGGAAAGCCTGACCCAATCCAAGATATTGAAGGAAGGCAGGAAAGAGATAGAAAAGCACATTATCACTAGAGCACTCGAAGAAAATGGGTGGAATATTACCAAGGCAGCGGAGTATCTGAAGATGCTCCGTCCCAACCTTTCCGCCAAGATGAAGCAACTGGGGATAGAAAGACCTGAGAAGTAAAACTGGTGGTATAATATCCTTGTTATAAAGGAGTTTTATCGGTGGGATGTCCCGAACTCACGATTTGAATGAGGAGATTGATGTGAATACTATAGCTGTTTCAGAAAAAGGCAATAAGGTGTTTGTTGAAATCATAAAAGATTTAGAAACCGCTATTCCTAATATGTCCTTAAATGATTGGAAAGATATTTTGTTACACGCAACGTTTGAAAGCTTCAATGAAACTCTTACCCATAAGGAAGAAATTGGACAAAACATATGGGAAGGAGTTAGAAGTATTTATGATAACAAGGAAAAGATAGTGTCTGATTTGTGTGATTCTACTATGGCGTTAATTGATAAGTATTATGCAAAAGGATTTACGAACGCCCTATCGGAAGATTTTGAAACCGTAAAGCAATACGCCGAAAATTCAAAAGACGATGCGATGAAAAAGCTTGAAGGTTTCTATAATCTTTCGCGTGAAGAAAAAATAGAAATACTGGCGATCGTGGTTTTAACATTGCTGGTGTTTTTTGCTTCTGCCGGGGGGTTGGATTTAGAAGGGGGGATGCCTGATCTTGATATAACGTTTTTAGGTATCGGAGGACATAGAAATATATTTTTTCACAGCATAATTATCGGGTTGGGATTTGAATTCCTTTTACGCTTTGTCACGCATTTGATTAATGCTTGTTATAAACATCTTCCTGAATCCCACAATAAAACTTGGGATGTAATAAACAATATTATAACAAAATCAGAAAAATATTCTGTTATGGCTTTGTGGGTAGGTGTCGGGGCTCATTTACTAAAAGACGCCAAAGTATTTGATGGCCGGATAAAACCGTATGCTGGCTTACCAGGAAGTCATCCTATGGGTTTTCATAAAGTACTTTTAGCCTCAAATGCATTCGCTTCCGCAATATTCAGCTGGCATAAACAATAAATTGGTAGGGCCTTGAAAAAGAGGGGACTTTCTCTCTGAGTGACTTCTCTGGGGAACAATCACCGCGTCTTGTAACCCCCTATTTTTCCGGAATACAAACCATCCTTTTTGGGAAATACCGGCTCGACAGAACCGCCGAAGACTTTTAAAAACCCTACCCTCCCCAAGAGAGAGTCCCAGTATTCCATAGCGAAGATGCCCGGATACCCAAGCGAATAACTCCCCATACCCAATAAATGCATTCCCCTTACCATTGTAATATATCCTCCTCAGCGTATAGAATA
>JACQZI010000042.1 GCA_016207825.1 Planctomycetota bacterium
CCGATTCACATAATAAATCAGGGGTCATAGACGGGTTCTCCTTATAAAAATACTGTTCTCTACAAGTATTTTCGTCTATGACCCTGTTTTACTTTAACTTTTATATCACTCCTCAAAATAATTATTCAACAAAGCAGGGTGCCCCCGAAGTGCAACGGAGCGGGGTCAATCGAGTATCCCCGAAACAAAGTGCCCTGAGGTCCCGAGACCGTCAGGATCTAGGGAGAGCGGGGCGGCAGGGATGCACGATTGATTAAGCCGGTAGGTGCAGGACGTCGCTCTGCTCCGGAGCCGGGATGGTTTATTTAAGGCTGTTGGTATGTTTGCTTTTCCTCTGCCAAAAACCTATGGAGGGTGGCGCGGGAAACGCCCAAGACCTTGGTGGCTTTGAGCTTGTTGCCCTTAGTCTGCCTTAAGGCTTCCTTTACCGCCTCTAAATCGAGTTTGCGCTTGCGCCGCCTTTTAACGCTGATTGACGGAATGCCCTTTTCCTTTTGGATCTGCGGCGGCAGGTGCTGCGGCTGGATGACACCCCCCCGGCTTTTGACCAGCGCAAACTGGAGCGCGTTCTGCAGTTCCCGGACATTGCCGGGCCATTTATAGTCTATTAAAATATCCAATGACTCAGGCGATAAAGAAGCTTTGTCCCGCCCGGTTTCTTCCGCGTCTTTTTTAAGGAAGTGCTCGCAGAGGTGCGGGATGTCGTTTGGCCTTTCACGCAAAGGCGGCATATTCAAAGGAACCACGCTCAAGCGGTAAAAGAGGTCTTCCCTGAAGCGGCCCGCCTTGATTTCGTCATTGAGCGATTTATTGGTGGCGCTGATTACGCGCACGTCCACCTTGATGGTCTTTTCCCCGCCGACCTTTTCAAAGGTGCCGCTCTGAAGGACGCGCAGGAGTTTCACCTGCATGGCCTGGGAAAGGTCGCCGATTTCATCCAGGAAAATCGTGCCGCCGTCCGCCAGTTCAAAGCGCCCCTTTTTGTCGCGGATGGCGCCGGTAAAAGCGCCCTTGACGTGCCCGAAGAGTTCGCTTTCCAGGAGGCCATCCGGCAGGGCGCCGCAATTGACCGGCACGAACTGCTTGTCCGCGCGCGGGCCTTCGTTGTGGATGGCGGAGGCGACCAGCTCTTTTCCCGTGCCGCTTTCTCCCTGGATTAAGACCGATACGCCGCTTTCGGCCAATTCTTTTATATTATCATATAATTCCTGCATTTTAATATCATGCCCGATGATGCCGGCAAAGGAATGTTCGACTTTAAGCCGTTTCTGCAGTTTATCCAATTCGGTAATATCTTCCAGGATGACGATGGCGTGGCCTTCGCCCTCGTATTCGAGGGGCGCGGCGCTCAGGAGCAGTGTTTTTTTCTGGAGTTTATCGCTGACCATTAATTCAGCGATGGCTTTACGCTGGTGGATGCTCTTGCCGGCAAGGGCATCCTGGATGGTCGTGCGGATATCGCAGGTGCGGCAGAGGTCTGCCAGGTCGCCTTGTTCGCACCGTCCGGCTGAATTGACGCATTTTAGGGCGTCGCCCCAGCGCTTATCAATGAAGTCTTTTTTGGAAATATCGAACAGGCGTTCGAATGATTTATTAGTCGCTTTGATATGCCTGTTTTTATCTACGATAACGATGCCGTCCGGCATGGACTCGAATATTGCCCTGAATTTCTGCTCGGATTTATGGATGGCCAGGCGCAGGCGGATGGATGTTATGCCATAAGCCAAATCGCTTGCCAATTCGGCAAGCAACTTCACCTCATCTTCCGAAAACGCCTCAGGGTCGCTGGAATAAATATTGAGCGCGCCGAAGGGCTTGCCGTCTGTAATTAAAGGAAGCACAATGGATGAGGCATAGCCACGTTTCAGAGCCTCTTCGCGCCAGGGCTTGAAATGGGGGTCGGTGAGCATATTAGCGCATATCGAAGGCTTGCCGGTCCGGATTGCCGTGCCGGTCGGTCCCCTGCCCAGTTCCGTATCCGCCCAGGTAAGTTTTAATCCTTCAATGTATCCTTCCTCAAAACCGGCATAAGCAACCGGGAGGACGCGCTTTTCCTCGTCATTTTCGGCAAAGCCTATCCAGACCATCTTATACCCGCAGTCTTTCACGACAATCTTACACACTTCGCCCATGTAAACCGATTCATTTATCGCGTGCATCATCGCCTGGTCGCTGTTGCTGAGCGCTTTCAGCGTCCGGTTAAGCTTATGGAGTTCTGCCTCGCGTTTCTTGCGTTCGATGGCGTAGCGTATGCACCTTATCAGGGAATCGCTGTGGATTTTCCCCTTGACCAGATACTCCTGCGCGCCTTTCTGGACCGCGCTGATGCCTGTTTTTTCATCCTCAAGCCCGGTCAGCACGATAATCGGAAAATCCCGTTCATCGGCATATAATTTATCGATATTCTCCACGCCCGTGCTATCCGGGAGGTTTAAATCCAATAAGACCGCGTCAAACTTCTGTTTGGATAAAAAGCCTGAGGCATCCTTAAGGTTCTCGGCATGCGTCAACTCAAAATCCGTTGAATGGTTTTCGCTCAAGAACTCCTTGATAAGGCGAAAATCAGCCGGATTATCCTCTATGGCCAGTATTCTTAATTTTTCCCGCTTTTCATTCATTCTTCTTGCCTTTCATCCTCTCGTCCCTCGTTTCCTCTTCCCTCGTTTCATCGCACATTCGTCGGGAGTTTCACAATCGTCAGCCAGAAATCCTTGATGGATTTTACCACCGTGGAAAACTGGTTCAAATCCAAGGGCTTGGTAATATAGCAATTCGCGTGTAGTTTATATGATTTCGCGATATCCTCTTCCGCCTTGGAAACGGTCAGGATGACTACGGGAATGCTTTTCAATGAATCATCGCATTTTATTTCTTTTAATACTTCTCGCCCGTCTTTTTTGGGTAGGTTCAAATCCAGCAATATGAGGTCGGGCCGGACCGCTTTTGTGAACCTTCCTTCCCGGCGCAGGAATTCCATCGCCTCGACCCCGTCGCTTACTACATGGAGATTTACGTGCAGTTTTTCCTCTTTCAATGCCTCCTTGGTCAGGCGGACATCAGCCGGGCTGTCCTCGACCAGAAGGACCTCGATGGGGTTTATGCCGTTATTATTAGCCATTTCTGATTCCTTTCTTTTCAATAACCAATTATAGGTTACAAGATACAATAACCAAGATACAAATTGCAAACAAATTACAAATCCCAAAATACATTAGTTGTTGTAATTTGGTCATTGGTTATCCGACTTATTAATAATCGCTGAAAGAATATTTTTAAGTTCTTCCGCTTCTTTCATGAGAGGTTTAATCTCCTTTTCCTTGCCTGTATTGGCCTCCAAAATCAGTTCGAGCCAATGAAGGCTTTCTTTAGCTTCTCTACGGGCTATTTTCAGGCGATTCAGGAAATCCTTCTTCCCCAGAGCATCATTTGCCTCCCTGTAATTCGCTCCAACAGAACCGGCTGAACCAACCACTTGGCCCACCAAACGGTCATTCATTGGGTTCCTGGGCAAACACTTGCATAACCTTATCACTGCTTTTGCGAATTCAGTAGTTCGCTTTTCTAAATTGAATGTGCTCATAAGATTTCAAATTCCAATCACCAAGATACAATAACCAAACAAATTCCAAACACCAAATCACAAACATGTTTGGTCATTGGTTATTGGTCATTATTTGGTGCTTGTTTCTTGGTTATTGGTAATTTCTCTCCTTTGGTTATTGTTTCTTGTATCTTGGTTATTTCGTTTATCTTGATTATTTGTTATTATCCCAATTGGTATTGTAAAGTAGAACGTCGCCCCCTTCCCCACCTCGGATTCGACCCAAATCTTTCCCCCATGGTTTTCTACAATCTTTTTGCATATGGCCAGTCCAATGCCCGTGCCCGGGTATTCCTGCCGGGAATGGAGGCGCTGGAAAATCTGGAAGACCTTATCTTTGTATTGCGGTTCCATACCGATACCGTTATCCTTGACGCAGAAAACCCATTCCGTATCGCATTTTTCGGCGTTTATACTAATTTTAGGAGATTCTTTATTGCGGAATTTTAAGGAGTTGCCAATCAGGTTATGGAATAACTGTATGAAGCTGCTTTCATGAATATTTACCACTGGCAAATCACCGCGATTTACGGCTGCGCCGGCGGATTTTATTGTTTCGGACAGGTTTTTGATTACTTTATCCACGATTTCATTAGAATCAACTTTTCTCGCAATAGTTTCCCTGCGCCCCACGCGGGAATACTCCAATAGGTCGGTAATTAATTTCTGCATGCGGACGGCACCATCCACGATGAATTCTATAAAATCATCCGCATCCTTATCTAATTTATTCTTATAGCGTTTTTCCAAGAGCTGCGAATAGTTGGACATCACTCTCAACGGCTCTTGCAGGTCATGGGAAGCCACATAGGCAAACTGTTCCAGGCTTTCGTTGGAACGCCTGATTTCATCTTCCATCTCTTTCCGTTCGGTTATATCCTGGACCATCCCGACGGAACGGATGATCTTGCCGGACGAATCCCGGGCATGACGACATTTCTCATGGACGAACCTGATTTCACCTGTGGATTTGCGCACCACGCGGTGTTCTATCTCATAGGTATTCCTGCCTTCGCGGATAGAACTGGAATAAGCATCATCGACTGCCTTACGGTCTTCCGGATACACCCGCTCCAGAAACGCCTCGTATGTAGCAGGAAATTCCTGAGGCGTTAATCCAAATATGCGGTAAACCTCATCCGACCAGGTTAAACGCTTATTTACCAGGTCGAGCTCCCAACTGCCCAGGTGGGCAATTTCCTGCGAGCGTTTCAGCCGGTCCTCGCTTTGCCGTAATTCTTCTTCAGCGCGCTTGCGCATGGTAATATCGCGCGCCACGTGCACCGAACCTATCTGTTTGCCCTGTTCATCCTTAAGCGGCGTCGTGCTGACCAGCAAATCGCATTTCAGCTTTTCTTCATGCACTTCAACCGTATGTTCCTGCCCATCCGCTACAGTCAGTGTATGAGGGCAGCATGAGGGAGGCTCTTTGGAGCCGTGCATACATTTATAGCAAGTTTTTCCGACAATGTCTTTCGGGGTAAAGCCGAGCTTTTTTACCATTGCCCTGTTGGCCCGGACGATGCGGTGATTATTATCTATAATGGCGATTAAATCCGGCACGCTGTCAAAGGTGCGCTCCCATTCCTGCTTGGCGCGCAAGAGTGCTTTTTCATCCTTCATGCGCAACATCGCTACCGCCACCTGGTCTGCCACCGCTTTCATCAGGGAAAGCTCTTCGTCGCTGAATGCCGGCCGGTTATTGGTGCCGAATGATAATGTCCCGATGACCTTATTTCCTTTCATAAGCGGATGGCAGGCATAAGCCTGGATGCCGTAAGATTTGACCAGTTTGGTTCTTTCATCCGGCGTAGTCTGGATATGCTCTGCCACGATACGCGCCTTGTCCCGTGCCACGCATCCGCAGACGGCCACGCCGTAATCCAGCCATTCCATCTTTTTGGCTTCCGATGCAGGGATGCCGGCACAGGCATTAAGATGAAGTTTTCCCGCACCTTCATCCACGAGGAAATTGAAGAATGCCTGGCAGTCAAGGTGTTCCATCACCTTGCGGCATATTGAACTCGCCGCTTTTTGCGGGTCGGTTGACCTTAACAATTCATTGGCAATCCATGACAAAAGCACGAACCTTTCCACGCTGTTTTTGAGCTCGTTTTCCGCCCTTCCGCGTTTCAATGTCAGTGCCACCAGATTAATGAATGATTCTATTACCTTGAGATTCTTTAGGTCTTCTGACCTGTCGGCAATAATCGCTACCGTGCCCATTAAGACGTTGTTTATAGCAAACGGCATTATGTAGGCAGTTCCTAAATTGAGTTCGGATTCCGCCTGCCTGCACAGAGCCTGGGGCAGTTGCCTGAAGGTTAGCTCCTGCAAGCCGCCTTCGACCACGGTAATGCGCCCGGCACTCATCTGCTTTTTAGCATTGTCGTCAAATACGAATTCCATTCCGATGGGGTTCCTGCCCAACAAAGCAGGTATCTTTTTCAGTTTGTCAGCCGGCCCGGCCAAAGCCCGGATGAAAACCCGGTTGGTTTCTGCATAGTATTCATTGATACTAATTACGGCGCTACCGGCTATGTTATGTAATTGCCGTGCGGCATACTGAAACAATTCTCCGGAAGTCATCTGTTCCAGGAAACTTACTGCGGAAGCGGTTAGGAATTCCTGGTTTTTTGTGTATTCGGCCAGCCTTTGCACCGTATGCTTCCATTCGGTAATATCCCGCCCATACACGTTAACATAGCCTTCAGCAATGACGGGCGCCAGCACGAGAGAGAAGAACCTGCCATGGATATTAGTTTCAATCTCACTGGGTACTCCCGATTTAAGCGATTCAGCAACCCATCTGCGCCACTGTTCTGATACGGGTTTACCTGCCCGGTAGTTCAATTGAGTGGTTATGGGCCGAGCCGCCTTGTTAAAATATAAAAGAGTTCCGTTTGAAGCGATACGCATTACCACATTGGGGTTTTCGGCAGGGAATTTGGAAAGGCTTAGTATTTCATGTTCGGCTTTTTTCCGTTCGGTGATGTCGCTATGCATGGCGAGATTTCCGGTGTGTTTCCCTGCGCTGTCAAACAACGGGGAAACGCTGCCAAGCGTCCATAAAACCGAGCCGTCTTTCCTGCGGAATTTATATTCGCCCTGGAAGCTTTTCCCGTGCTTTAGTGTGTTTAAGGCTTTGACAACCAAAGGCTTTTGGCCTTCATCCATAAAATCCAGGCTTTTTTTACCTATCAGTTCTTCTCTTGGATAACCCAGCATATCCGCCATCTTCTGGTTGACGAATACAAAACCGCCTTCAGGTTTCCCGATTGCGATTCCATCATTTGCCGTCTCAACAATCGTGCGGTGTTTTTCTTCGGAGACCTTCAGATTCTCCTCGGCTTTTTTCCGTTCGGTGATGTCCCTGTGCACTGAAACAATGGAGCTAATCAACCCATTCTCATCCTTTAATACCCTGGTAAATGATTCCACGTTGATGGGCGTGCCGTTTTTATGATGTTCAACCAGTTCGCCGCGATATTGTCCGGTTTTAAATAGCAACCTGATTGCCTTTTCCCGGGTCGTTCCGACAAACTCAGTCTGCAGAAGGTCGGATAACCGTTTACCCAGGATTTCATCAGCCTTCCAGCCATATAACGATTCTGCCACCTTATTCCATGAAGTGATATTAAATTGCTTATCCATTGATATGATTACATCGTTTACATTTGCCAAGAGATACGCCTGATAAAGTATCTGTTGTTGCGCCTTCTTGCGTTCGGTGATATCCTGGAATGTCACGGCAAAGTATCCCCTGTGCGGGCTGAAGGCGGAAATCGAATACCATTTTTGGAGTGCTTGCGCATAACTCTCAAACCGGATTGGTTTCCCTGTCATCGCAACACGCCCGTATTTGCCAATCCAATCGGTCGGGTCTTTTTCTATGCCCGGTATGATCTTAGTAACCGTCTTGCCGATGATGTTTTCCTTTTTAAGCCCGGTAAGGTTCTCAAATGCCTTGTTCGCTTCATGGAAAATATAATCGCAGGGCTTTCCCTTCTCATCCAGGACTATCCGGTGGTAGGCGAATCCTTCCGACATATTGCTGAAAAGGAAGCGCAGTTTACCTTCGCTCCGTTTCAATTCATCCTTGATTGTCCGCGCTTCCGAGCCTTCAATGATTTCCCATTTACCTGCATTGCGAACCAGCGCGAAACGGTGTTTTTTTACGAGTTCCATCAGTTTTAAGGCATTGAACCTGTCACGCTGATATATAAAGGCGGCAATTATATTATACCTGCCAATAGCGTCAACAGCAAAGTCTGGGGAAACTCCGCAGGCAAGCCTTAACCCGTCAAAGCCCCTGGAAACAGCCTTATCAATCTGTGCAACAAGAAACCGGTTATCTTTGCCATTAGCAACCCGCCACTTGTCGTTTGGGATTATCTTTATCTGCCCGCTCTTTAAATATTTGTTGAAATAAGGCACGGCTTTAGCAAAAGTTCTCTTCGCGGACGCGGCATCAAGCGGAGCGGAGGTTACCCATAGGCAGAATTCATTGTTCTCCAATCCTGCTTTGAAATAGGGTATGAGAATCTCAACGAGGTCATCCTTTGACTGGTAAAACTGGCAGAAATGGCTGCCCCAGGCAATGTCGCCGATTAATGGGATGCCTGATTTACGTTTGTCAAATTGCATACTTCAAACTTTACCGCAAAGGCGCAAAGAAACCAAGAATGGCAAATTTCTGACTTAAAATTTCCAATCCGAAATTCCCTTTGCGTCTCTGCGGTGAATACATTAAGTCGTTTGCACGCAAGTGGAAACGGGCATATTGACAACTTGCCATTTGCCCTGGCTCATGGCAAGGGCAAACTCATGGTTTTTGACAACATCCATAATTTCCGGCACGCCGCATTTCTCAAGCGAGTAAGTGCACAAAACCAATAAATTCGTGCCGCCGATTACCTTGTTAATTTCCGCTTCGTAAGCGGCAAAATCATCCCAATCCTTTTTGTTATCTATCCAATAGGGATTACCGCTTACCCGCATACCGTCAAAGCCTCTCGACAAAGCTTCGTTGTGTTTTTCCATCCACATATTAAGCGTGCGATTAAGGTCAAAGCTTCCGCCTTTCAAATACCAATCCGTATAAGGGAATATTTCTATCTGGTGTTTTTCCAGATACTTTGGGAAATTAGGCACGTCCTTTTTCATGGCGTTAAGAACGTCTTCCTTGGTAAGGAAATCAGAAGTTACCCAGACACAGAACTCGTTGTTTTCCAGCCCGGCTCTGAAGTATGGAATAAGCACGTCAAGCATATCTTTCTTGGTCTGGTAGAACTGGCAGAAATGACTGCCCCATGGCAGGCTGCCGATTAAAGCAATTCCCGAATCGCGTTTTGTTTCCATAATATCTGCTCCTTCCTGTCCGGCTGATGTTGGTCAGGCGGATTATAACGAATCCAAATTTTCCCTATCCAAAAACCCTTTTTGGCAAAGCAATGATGCCAACCTTTATAGCGCAGAAATTATACTCTTTAGTGCTTGAATATGCAAGTAAAAAATTAATTGTCCCCGTTCATGAACCCCAATCGGCAAGAGAAAACGCTTTAAAGTGTAAGATAAAGTGGAGGGAAAACTGCCGGGCATTACTGCTCGGTAGTGCGCAGATTATGGATTAGACGGCTCCAGTTCTATGTTTATTTCCGCCGGGTAAAGCGTCCAGATGGCACCGGTGAAATGGTCGACCAGGGCGGAAACCATTCCGATAGTCGTTCCCACGCAATGGATAGGCAGGAGCACTCCGTCAATAATCATGGCATTATTGGGACCCCGGCGTATGCCGCGCGTTACCGGATAATAACCTTTTTTGTCCACTTTAAGGTGATACTCATAACGCCTTTCGAGCGTTACCTTAGCCGGAGTGGTGACGACCATGGATACTTTCTTCCCGCAAGTTTCTTCTATGACAACCGTCGCGCCTTCAGGCTTGGTGTTGATTTTAATCCTCTGCGTGGTTCCGCTTATCGCCGTGGCGCAGCCGGTACATAGTAATAACCAAGCACTAAGAAACAATAACCAAACATTTGGGATTTGTATTTTGTGATTTGGAATCTGTTTGTTATTTGTATCTTGGAATTTGGTCATTATTTTACTTTTCCTTGTTAACCTCTTCTGCAACTTTTAACTCGATATTTATTTCCGAAGGGGAAAGCGTCCAGATAGCGCCGGTAAAGTGGTCGGCTCCACCCAGGACCAAACCCATCAAAGTTCCCCACCAGTGGATGGGCAATATCACGAGGTCGCCGGCAACGGCCTTGTTGGGTTTCCTACCGATGCCGCGCCTTGCCGGATAATATCCTTTTTTATCCACCGTGACGTGGTAAGAATATTTCCGCGGGAGCTGGACTTCGGCAGGCGTGGTCAGGGTCATGGACACTTTTCTGTCCCAGGTTTCTTCTATGACCACGGTAGCGCCCTGAGGCTGGGTATTGATTTTAATTCTCTGCTTGGTCCCGCTTACCATCGTAGCGCACCCGGCGGATAAAACGCTTAAGAAAACCAAGCTTGCCAACAACACCTTAGGCATCATGGTGTTATAATTTAGCGAATCGCTTTATTTTGTCAAGTTAATATTCCCTGTAAACTGTTTCCTCATCTATCTAATGTTCATGGCCGTTTTCCTCTGATTCACCGTGATGAAAGCTTTTACTTGTTATATCCATATGGATTCTCTCCACAAAATGCACGAAATCCACATAGGCTTCCACGAATTCCCTGCCCTCTTCAACGCTTTTGTCAGCATTCTTTTTGGATTCTATCACTTTATCAAAACGGAGCTTAACACCCTGCTCCAAATGTTTGTTTAGCGCTTTGATAAGCCCATCAGCCGAACCTTGTTCTATGGATTTATCAGCCAGCTCGACGGCCGGCTCGATTTCTGCTCCGACCGGTTTTAATCCCGTATAAGGCGCGCCTTCTCCGGCCCGGTGAATACGAACCAATGTCTCAAAGAAATACATATCGGCAAGTTCTTTTGCCTCCGGCCCTTTACCGCGCACCGCTAAAGTCTTCTTGAATATGGCGCGAATTTCATCCTCGTATTCCTTTTTCACCCATTTAAGAACCGGCGTAACATCGCCTTTTTCCAGCGCCGATTTGGCGGTTATCACTACCGGGCCATCCATTGTATCGCAATGCGCGTTGACAAAAATCGGCCTCACAAACCAGACACCGCTTATAATAATCACCGCCGCGGTTATCCCTATAAACCATATTTTCCTTTTCATGTTTTTCTCTTTTCGTTAATAATTATTTCTGCTCTTTTATCATTATTAATAACATTTTGAACTTATTTATTGCTTTCAACGCGTGGGGTTTATTGGCGGGCATTATTATCATCTCGCCTGATTTAAGGCGGTGGGGCTTTCCCGCAATATGAATGAGCGCTTCGCCATCCATGATATAAACCATAGCGTCAAACGGGGCGACGTGCTCGCTTAAACCCTGCCCTTTGCCAAAGGCAAAGGCCGTTACGGTGCCGGTCTTCTTGTTGATAAGGGTTTTGCTTACGATAGACCCTTGTTGATAGCCAACAATCCCTTTTACTTTTAACATTTCAGCTTTTAATTCCTTGATCATATCAACCCCTTTCTTTCAATTCGTTTTTGACTCGCCCAGGATATCGCCCTGGATACCGATAGTTATTTCCTTTGCCGGTATTTTCCTGCCGGAGGCTTCAAGTGCTTTCTGGGCAAGATAAACCAGTCCCGAACAGCAGGGCACCTCCATATGCAAGACCGTGATTGATTTTACACCGGACACCTTAAACATCTCGGTAAGCTTTTCAAGATAAGGCTCCGTATTATCAAGTTTCGGGCAGGCAATGACTAATGCCTTATCCCGTAAGAAATGCGCGTGGAAATTACCCCCTACCTTCGGTAGGGGACTCCCATTTAATCGAGAGCCCCCGAAGTGCAACGGAGCGGGGCCGTAGGCGTAAGCGGTGCAATCCGCGGCAATGACCAAATCGCGCCCCTTTAAGAACGGGGCATTTGGCGGAACCAGGTGCAGTTGTACCGGCCATTGGGTCAGCTGTGATTCGACCTTTGCAGATTTCGCTTCTTTTCCCGCTTTAAGCTTGGCAGAAAAACTGCGCATTGCCGTCCCTGGGTAACCGCTCCGATGCTCCGATGCGGAACGCCCCGCATTCCCGCCGAGGCGGTACATCGGGACGCAAGGCAGGCGTTCTTCTTTATGTTCTTCCCAAACAGGAACACTTATTTTATTTTCCTTGAGATAACCCAACGCCTGTTTCAGTAATTCATCCTGATTATGCTCTTTAAGATGTTTCAAGTGGGCCTTGATGGTGTTTTCACCTGCCTTAACGATATTCGCCATGACTTTTCTTTCATCATAAGGCTCGGCTTCGCGTTCTTCCGTGGAAATAGCGCCTTCGGGGCAATGGCCGATGCAGGCGCCGAGCCCATCGCAGAACAAATCGCTCATGAGGCGCGCCTTGCCGTCGATTATCTGCAAAGCGCCTTCGGGGCAGTTTGGGATGCACTCACCACAGCCGGTGCATTTATCTTCATTAATATGGATAATCTGCCTCTTCATTACTGTTTTCATATTCTCCTCCTTTTCCCCCTGAACACTTTTCGATTCGGGGTTTTCATTATTAATCTCTCTCCCGATACAATATTTCGCTGAAGAACACCATTCGGCGCAGCCGAGGTCAAGGCGCGGGTTGCGGAAACGATGCCCGCATTTGCCGCAACGGCGGTCAATATCGTCTTTCCAGAATTCGACCTTCGCTCCGCACTTAGGGCAATCGATATCGAAGATATCTTCCGGCTTCCAAAACCTCTTATCCTGTCCTGGACACTGTGCCATAATCAAAATACCTTTCTAAGTTTCAGGTTTAAAGTTATAAGTCAAACTCTCTTTGTCCCTTTCCGCCAATAGTATAACATATTATGTAAAAATAGACATTGACTTAAGTCAAAAGACAGGAAAAATTATTGTATGATAACTTATTCTGTAAACTGGCCTTTAAGGTGCGACCAGCTTAAAGCGGAAGGTTTCTGGCTGGCATACGCCTGCCAATCCTCATAGGAGATAAACGGCTTGGTCCGCTCGATTGTATAAGTGCTCGTTTTCAATACGCCGGGCAGCTTATCAATCACTTCCGTAACATACTTCCTGAAAACATCCTCGCTCTGTGCCAAGAGGGAAAAGAGCAGGCTTTCATCCATATGATAGAAAGTAAAAGCGAAATAAACCTTGCGCAACCCTTCGGGCAGATTCGGGTCAATCAGCTTTTTATATACCTCGCTTAAGGAAACCGGTTCCGCTTTGAGTATCACGGTAAACCTCTTCAAATCCTGCGTGTCGTGGGGCAAGGGATAAAACTTAGGAGCATATAAATGATGTAAGGCAAAACCATCCACGCCTTTTATTTTACTGATATGATTGACAATTAAATCCTTTAAACCTGCTTGGTCTTCGAAATCCACCAGGAGGCTGGTTTCGTTATGGTAGCCTAACCGTTTGGTCAGGTAAAGCAGGTGGCATTTATTGCCCATCTGGGACTGGATTTCGTCTTTTTGGCGGACCAGTTCGTCCCAAACATGGTTTATCTCATGCTGCGAATGGATTCTGATAATGACTATCATATAATTTCCTTACTGGTTTTAGTGTAGCTTAAATAACGCAATGTATCAAGAATTTTATAACACCTCTTGGATTTTTAGTTGACAAACCGGCGGCAGTTATTAAAATACTATCTATCTAAAACAAACAGTAAAAGGAGAAAGCATGAAACCTTATTCAACAACCCTGATAGCAGTTATACTTCTCGCGGTGATAAGCTTAATCAGCACTGGAGCTAACGGATGTTTTGGCAATAGCAGCAGCGACAAAGATACCAAGGCTGGAAGCAGCCCCGGCGCGGCGCCGACGGCCAGTGCAATCAGCCCGGCTTCCGGCTATAACGATTTGAATACCACTGTCATGATTACCGGCACGAACTTCGCCAATGGCGCAACGGTTAAGGTCGGGGGCGTTTACGCATCCAATGTCACGGTGATTTCATCAACTTGCATCACCGCAACTATAAATTACGGATTAACCGGGGGAACCGTTTACAATGTTCTTATTACTAATTCGGATTCACAGTCCGCCACGCTCGCCAATGCCTTTACGGCAATGGCTCCGCCAACCGAATGGACTAAAGATGCCGACCTTATCTGGAATTGCGCCGCCGTATCCGAAGCCCTGACATCTAGCTGCACTATTTTGATTACCGACACCAATAAATACCGGATATATTTTACGGCGCCGGGCGGGCTCTGGAGCAGCCTCTCGGACGACGGGGCTAATTGGGAAACGCCGGTATTTACAAATATCAACGACGTGGGCGCGACGAACCCCGCGGTCATCAGGCTGAAAAACGGGACATACCTCATGATTTACGGAATCCAAACGGCTATGCCCACCACGGAAAGATTATACCGGGCAATCTCTAACGACGGCATAACTTTTGCCAAACAGGGAGTAGCTTTGGTTGCGGATGCAGGAGAAGATGATTTCGTTTCGGTTCCGGATTTAATTTATATCACCGATACCAGGTTAAGAATGTATTTCGTAGCTGACCCGGTTGATAGCAATGTCCATACCGCATATTCTGATAACAACGGTATCAACTGGACCAGGGAAGGCGCGATAAGCATAACCGGCGGACCGACCGGAGGCCAAACCAATGACCCTGACATAATTGAACTTGCTGACGGGACGTATCAATTCTTTTTCACCACTCCACCAGCCGGACAGGCAATCGGTGATTTAAGAATACGCTCAGCGGTTTCAACTGACGGAAGGAATTTTACCCTGGAATCAGGCAGCAGGGTTACGCCCGCAGGAGCGGTCACGGCAATAATGGACCCTGATTGTATCTTAATTAAAGGAACTGTTGACCAATACAGGATTTATTACGGGGCAAACAAAGGAGTCAATCCTGATGATTTGAGATCAATAACTTTGCCTTAACCAATCACGGTTTGATGCCGGCGGCAACCTGCTCAAGCTTCGTTTTATTAAGAATAGTTATCTTATTGCCTTTTATCCCGACAACCTTTTTGGATTTAAGCTTGCTGAATGAACGGGAAAGCACTTCGCTGACCGTGCCTAATCTTGATGCCAGCTCCTGCTTGGAAGTAGGAAGCTTTATCTCTTTATTCCTTCCCAAGGCGGATAAATCCAAAAGATACTTTGCCAGCCTTGCCGGCACTTCTTTAAGCGAAAGCTCATCAATGATAGAAACCATGTGCCTTAAGTATCTCGCCATGGAAGCGAGCATATTGAGCGAAAGCTGTGGATTTTCTTTTACCAGGCGAATGATATCATTCTTAAAGATAAAGAAAACCTCGCTATCAACCATGGCTTGCGCGCTTGCCGGGGAACGTCCGTTTGTAAACGCCGCCGCCTCGGCAAAACTCTCGCCCGGATATATAATATGTATAATCTGCTCCTTACCGCCATGGGAAAGCTTATAGACCTTGACCTTGCCTTCAAGCACGATATAAAAGCCGTCCAAGGGCTGGTTTTCAGATATGATGGCTTCATTCTTATTAAACTTACGCCGGATAACCAAGCGGCTTACGCGCTCCAAATCCATACCGTTAAGCCCGGAAAAGAGCGGCACGGATTTCAATATCCGCTCGTAATCCTTGGTGCACATGTAACAGGGATTAGTCATATTACGAAAATATTATAATAATCATCGGGGATTTGTATAATAATTACGCAATGAAAATTATCCTCTCACGATGGCTGCCGTTTGTTTTATATGCAGGATTAATATTCTATATCTCCAGCGGGCCGTTGCCGGAAATACCAGGTCCGTTACAGATAGAATATATCGACCTGGTGGCACACGCGCTTGAATATGCCCTCTTCACTTGGCTGGCTTATCGAGCATTTGGCACGATAAAAGCATTGCGGAAGCAGGGCTTATTTATTACATTATTAATATCAATCTTGTACGGCTTCTCTGATGAATTGCATCAGTATTCTGTCCCGGGCAGGCAGATGGATACCTGGATTTTGTATTTGACACACTGGGGGCGGTTGCGGTGGTGGGGATATTAAAAATACGCTCTAATAAACCACAGATTACACGGATTAAACAGATATGAAAAAGATATTGCTGCTTTGTTTGTTCTGCGCTCTTTTTATCTCAACGGCAATATTCATAACGCCATACATCAGCGCGCCTTAGGTTACAGCTTAATGACAAAGACCCTGTTGCAAGACTTAAAGCTTTATATTTATTAGCCAAATTAGATGATAAAAAATCTATTCCCACATTAATCAAGCTGTTAAGGATACTGATAACAGAATAAGAGGATACACGGTTGAAATACTAGGGGATTTAGAAGCTAAAGAAGCAACCCCTCAATTAATTGAATTATTGGAAGATAATTATAATGATTTTGATACGCGATTGTCAGCGGCTAAAGTACTCATTAAATTCGGCATAAAAAAAGCTATTCCGCAAATCAATAAATTTCTGTTAGAATCAGGTGTAACCTGTTTTATACGAAATGATGTGTCAGGATTACTCGGAGACTTAGGACCCAGAGAATTCATTCCCCAATTAACTGAATTATTAAAAGATAAAAACGCCCGAATACGTGAAGGCGCAACTGAAGCTCTTATTAAATTAAAGGCAAAAGAAGCTCTCCCTCAATTATTTGAACTATTAAAATATGATACTACATCCATTAAGCTCGATATTATTCCGCTTATTACCCAAGTAGAATTTAAAGAAGCAATCCCCCAATTGACAGAATTATTAAAAGACACGAATCAATATATGCGAATAAAAACAGTGGAAGCGCTTGCTCAATTAAAAGCAAGAGAATCCATTTCCCAGATTACTGAGCTGTTAAAAGATAAGTCGCGTTTTTACTGCGCAGGAAAATTCTATGGGGCTCCGGTTCTTGAAGAAACGCTGAAAGCTCTGGTTAAACTGGATGCTAAAGAATCCATCCCTAAAATTATCGAGCTTCTGAATGATGATGAGCCGGAAATTCGCGGGCTTACAGCAATTACCTTAGTAGAACTTGGAGCAAAGGATAAAGTTACTCAAGAGGTCATTGAAGATATAAAACCTATTTTAAACTGGCATGAAAATTACGCAACCCGCGCTCGCGCCGCGCTGTCCCGATTGGAGGAACCCGAGAAGTAGTCCTTCGGGATCCCGATGCGAAACCAAGAAGGCAGCGCCATTCGGGAAAGGAACTGGAGGCGGCTATCGAGGATGCCGCCCCGATAAATCGGAGCGAGCCTCGCCCCGCTGAAGAGGGGCGGGAGGATAAGCAAAAGGATAAGATTGAGAATAAGAAATAATAACATTTTTTTTCTTTATGGTTATTCGTCATCTCAGCAAGGATAACTCTTCGTTAATTCAATGGTAACGATTAATTATTACAAGGGTTGCGCTTCATTGCTTCAGGGGTGTCCCTGCTCTGTTGAATAATTTTTATAAGTTTCTTCTTTCGGTTTATTAGCTGTTTTACCTCTACGCTATGGCTTTTTCTTTCCGATAACCTCTGCTAACAAACTTAAACAGATTCATTATGTTACCCTTAAAC